>QKHD01000272.1 GCA_003250175.1 Helicobacteraceae bacterium | reverse complement strand
ACGTGCCGACACCCTGCTCTACCGAGCCAAGGAAGCGGGCCGCAACCGCATCGCCATCGAGTCCTTTTAGAGGACCTCTCTCCGGTAGGCATAGGGGCGCGGTTCGTCAAAATAGAAGCCCTGGAACTCGTCGATGCCCAGCTTTTTGGCCGCTTCGAAGACCCCTTCGGAGTGGATAAACTCACCCGTCGTCACGAGCCCCAGTGATTTGCCGAAATCCACCACCGCCTTGGCCGTTGTCCAGGAGGTTTCATCCTTATCGATTGTTTTGATGAGGCTGCCGTCGATTTTGAGGTTATCCGGGCGGAGTTTAATAATGTAGGCAAAGTTGGAGTAGCCGGTGCCAAAGTCATCAATGGCGATCTTCACACCGTAGCTACGCACTTTTTTGATAAAGGTATCGACCGCTTCATGGTTTTCGATCATTTCCGATTCGATTACCTCAAAGATCACGTTGCCGGGATAGGGAAAGTGTTCCAGTGCCTCGTAAATAAACGCCTGCATCTCCTCATTGGTCATGTCTTCGGCGGAGATATTAATGGAAAAACGGGCGTCGATATTTTTAAAGGCCGCCATGCTCTTTTCGATGACCCGCTTCGTAATCTCCGGATAGAGCTTGGCTTTTTTGGCGATTTCGAGGAAGTAGTAGGGAGAGATCACCTTGCCGTCTTCGGCAATCATCCGGACCAGACACTCCTGTTTGACGATCTGGCGTTTGGCATTGACGATGGGTTGGAAATAAACGGCGATCCGGTCATCCCGGAGCGCCTCTTTAATGCGGCGGCTCCACTCGATAAAGTCGCCGTACTCCTTGACCGTTTCGTGGTTTTCGTGGTAGATGGAGTAGGCCAGACGTTTGCGCTGGGCCTCCTTGAGGGCCATGTCCGCCTTTTCAAAGATGAAATCCCGTTCGGTACAGATGCCCATGGTGGCATTAAAATCGATCTCGATGTTGTAGCGGGAGAAGGTCTTCTCCTTGATTTTAGCGGAGAGGGTTTCGATCCAGGCAATCTGCGCATTTTTATCCGTCATCTCCTGTCCCAGCAGGGCGAACTCGTCGGAAGAGACACGGTAGACCCCACGGATATCCTCCGTCACCACCGACAATAAAAACTCGGCAAAGACCTGCAGGCAGTAGTTTCCGGTGGAGATACCGTAGTAATCGTTGATATTTTTAAACCCGTCGATGTCGATCAGCACCAGCTGCGGGTTGGTGCACTGCTCGATGTCTACCATGAGGGATTTTCTGTTTTTTAATCCGGTCAGATCATCGTAAAAGAGCTTGTATTCCAGGCTCTTGTTCGCTTCCAAAATGGCATCGGTCTTCTCCGCCACTTCCGCTTCGAGCGATTCGTGGTAGCGCTGCAGGGTTTTTCCCATGTCGAGAATATTCTCTTCCAGTTGGGCCAGTTCGTTGCTGCCCGCGGAGGTTTTTTTGCCTGCTTTCATCGGTTTAATGAGGGAGTAGTCCCGCTGGCGCAGAGCGTTGCTCAGCTCCTTGAGGTGCTCGATCCGGACCAGAAGTCCCTTGGTATTGAGCCGGAAAAGGAAAAAGGCAAAGACGGCAATCAGCCCCATGATGACCAGCTCCTTGATCAGACGCTCCAACAGCCCTTCATAAATGGGGTTGAGGTCGTTGAGGATACCGGCGTAGCCGATGATCTTGTCGTTAAAATCGTGCAGGGGAAAGAGGCTGAGCAGATATTTATGCTTACCGAAGCGCACCTCCTGATAGGCCTGCTCCACGGCGATGTGTTCGACAAACTCCGCACCGATGGGCAGGGTCGAACCGGCCAGCCAGAGGTTGCCCGCGCGCACCTTGCCCTCCGTGTAGGCGGCAAATGCCTTGGGCGCCATGGAGCGCAGCGCGCCGTCCCGGTAGAGGACAAAGGCCTCCTGGTTATTAAAGCGTTTGAGCAATACGGGCAGGCGATCCAGACGCTTGCCCACGGAGACCCCGCCTAGAATATTTCCGGAGGCATCGAGAATCGGATAGGTTCCCCGCACCCCGGGGTAGCTTTTGCACACCAGCAGGTGGCTGGAGCTTTTAAAGGAGGAGGTGATCCACTCGATATCGCTGCGCACATCGCCCACATTCATCCCGGCGCTTTTGAGGTTGGAGAAGTTGACAAAGGAGATGGCCGGGGGTTTGAAAAAGTGCATTTCATTCAGGTGGTTGCCCTCCTGCAGCGCTTTCCAAACGGGTGTGAGGCGGTTGATCAGGTGGGCAGCGTCGTTACGCTGATAGGAGCGGATCACATCGGTGTCCATGGCCAGCTGAATGGCGATGGCCTGCATGTTTTCCTGCTCATATTCTAAAAGGCTGTAGAGATTGAGGCGGTTTTTTTCGTAGCTTTTAACGGCCGTCTGTTCCTGGGTGAAGAAGAAGCTAAAGAGCTGTACTACCACGAAATTGACCAGAATAACAAATAAAAGAAGCAGAATCAGTTTGGACCGTA
>QKHD01000331.1 GCA_003250175.1 Helicobacteraceae bacterium | reverse complement strand
GGCGCGATGGTCTACCGCTACAACCACATGTCCGAGCACCTCACCCAGGCCCAGGCCGAGCGTTTTGCCATGATGGCCAAGGCCGACCGCCTGCGCCAAAGCTCCGACGACCTAACCCGCTTTGCCCGTACCTACGTGGTGACCGCCGACCCCGTCTATAAAGATCGCTACTTTCAAACCCTCGATATCCGAAACGGTAAAATCCCGAGACCCCTTAACTACGACGGTATCTACTGGGATTTGGAGGACGATGTGCGCTTGCTGCGTCACCCAGACGACAAAGCCGTCTCCCTCAAAGACCTCATGGCCGCCCTTCCCTACACCGCTGATGAACTGGAGCTGCTGCGTGTCTCCGAAGCCAACTCCAACGAGTTGGTCAACATGGAGGTCGAGGCTTTTTTCGCCATGGAAGGTCACTTTAAAGACGAAGCCGGCACCTACACCGTTCACGGCAAGCCGGATCAGGCCTTTGCCATCCGCCTGCTCCACTCTCCGGAATACCACCAGGCCAAGCATAAAATCATGGAGCCCATCGACACCTTCATGACCCGTCTGGGTGCCCGGACCGGTCTGGAGATCGACGAAGGGCTCCGTGGGAAAAAGGAGCTCTTCACCCTGCTGGTGGCCGCGGCGGCCCTTTATATCGTGGTCAACCTCGCCATCTTTTTCGCCCTGGTTCGCAAGGTGATCGCCCCCATCACCTACCTGACGGGCATCATCACCAGCTACCGCGGCGGCGAACACCTGCGGGAACGCCGATTTTACGACGATGAGATCGGCACCATGATCCGCCACTTTTTTAAGATGCAAGAACGCCTGGAACAAAGCAGGGAAGAACTGCGCAAGGCGCTGGAGTCCAAGGAGTCACTCAATAATCGCCTCAACGATATCAACGCCAATCTGCTTGAACACATTCAAAAAGGGGTCGAAGAGCTGCGCAAAAAAGATGATCTCATCATCCGCTCGGCCAAAAACGTCGTCATGGGCGAGATGATCGGGGCCATCTCCCACCAGTGGAAGCAGCCTCTGAATATTCTGGCGCTGATGATCCAGGAGATTCCGGACCTGCACGAGGAGGGGAGTCTGGATGAAGAGTCCCTAAAACGCATCGTTCACGATGCCATGCAGCAGATCCGTTTCATGGCCAACACCATCGACGACTTTAGAAACTTCCTCCGTCCCGATAAGAAAAAAGAGCACTTCCCCGCCCGAAACGCGGTAAACAACGTGCTGGCCATTATGGAAAAACAGCTCAAATCCAAGGGGGTGCGCATCCACGTCGATGCCGACGAGGAGATCGAACTCTTCACCTACCGGGGCGAACTGGAGCAGATTCTTCTCAACCTCATCAACAACGCCAAGGACGCCCTTATCGAAGCCAAGGGGCGCGGTATGACCGAACCGATGCAAGTCGCCATCTCCCTGTGGCGGGGTCGCCACGGCTGCCATATTGACGTGGCCGATAATGCCGGAGGGATACCCGAAGAAGTCCTGCCCCACATTTTCGAGCCCTACTTCACCACCAAAGACCAGAGCATCGGTACGGGCTTTGGCCTCTACATCTCCCGCATGCTGGTGGAGAGCAGCCTGGGCGGAACCATCCAGGCAAGCAACCGTCCGGAGGGGGGTGCGCTCTTTAGCCTCTTCCTCCCCACGACACCTACAAATAGCTAATTAACAGCTATCGGAAAACTAGCTGTTTAGTGCCTCTAAAAAGAGGTTACCGAAGCGTTCAAACTTCTTCTCACCAACCCCGCCGATCTCCAGCATGGCGGCCCGGTCCGTCGGGTGAACCGCCGCCATCTCCTTGAGGGTTTTATCGGAAAAGACCATGTAGGCGGGCACGCCCTCTTCCTTGGCGATCTCCTGGCGCAGGCTCCGGAGGCGGTCGAAAAGCTCACGGTCGTAATCAAAACTCTCCGGAGCATGTTTCTTGACCGTCTTGGCCTTGACATCGAGCCGTTCGCTCCGGATGGACACGCTCTCCTGGGATTTCAAGATCGCCGCGCTGCCGGCACCCAGCACCAGACCCTTATGTTCGTTTACGTCCAGCGCACCTAATTCCAGCAGCCGGTCGATAATGCTCTGCCACTGCCGTTTATCCAGTTTCTCCCCGATCCCGTAGACGGAGAGTTTGTCGTGCTCATTGGCCAGCACCTTCTGCTCCTTGGAGCCCCTGAGCACATCGATGATGTAGCCCTTGCCAAAACGCTGCCCCGTACGGTAAACGGCGGAGAGCAGCATGCGCGCCGCTTCGGAGATGTCTCTTTTTTCGTAATCAGGTTCCAGGCAGTTGTCGCACGCCGTGGCGCAGGGCTCCAGGCTGTCGCCGAAATACTCCGCCAGTTGGCGGTGGCGGCAGCTCTCCGAGGCGGCGTAGCGGTGCATGGCGGAGAGTTTTTCCATCAGGTGGTCGCGGTAGGCCGCGTCGTCGATCTCGTCCACAAAACGTTTTTGCTGGATGATAT
>QKHD01000335.1 GCA_003250175.1 Helicobacteraceae bacterium | reverse complement strand
AACAATGGGAAGAATGGCGAATATTTCCAGACCCAAAAAAGGGAATGTTTTTATTGGCTCCATTTGGTGCCGGAGTCTATGAATTAAGAAATAAACGAACAAATGAAAAAATACTGTTTGGTATTGGTTCAAATTGTGCTTTTCGAATGTCCAGCCTACTTCCCAAACCATTTGGTGCAGGTAATAGAAGCAATATCCGAAAATGTGACTATGTAATGCAACATATTGATGATATAGAGTACCGATGTTTAGCGTGTTCATCTACAGAAGAAGCAAGAGCAATCGAGAGAGAGCTCAAACAAACCGGTAATTATTTATTCAACACATAAAAGGAACCCCATGGGCTATCTTCACCTAACCATCGCCATCCTCGCCGAGGTCTTCGCCACCAGCCTTCTAAAGGCGACGGAGGACTTCACCAAGCTCTGGCCGTCGATTGCGGTGGTTGTGGGGTACGGGGTGGCGTTTTATTTTCTGACGCTGGCGCTGCGGCATATTCCCATCGGGATCGCCTATGCCATCTGGGCTGGGGCGGGGATCGTGCTGATCGCGGTGATCGGTGCGGTGGTGTACAAGCAGGTTCCCGACCTGCCCGCCGTGATCGGCATGGGGCTGATTATCGTCGGGATCGCGGTGGTGCATCTCTTTTCAAAGAGCGGCGTGCACTAGGTTAGCAGCACTCCAGCTCGCAGCGGCGCAGGGCTTCCTGGGCTGCGTCGTCGTCGGCGTTTTCAAAGAGCTCTTCGAGGTAGAAGACGTTGGAGCAGACGAGGTAGAGCACCTCTTCCTTTTCGTCGCTTTTGGAATTGCGGTCGTAGTAGGCCTGGGGAATGGTCGGGATGATCTTCTGCCAGTAGAGGTTGACGTGGTCGCTTGCTTTGGTGATCCGGAGCAGGTGGTCGATCACGCAGCAGGCGTTTTCGAAGCAGTCGATGTTTTCAAAGGAGACGTAGCGTTCGTCGATGCGGTAGTTTTCCAGTGCCATGGAATAGTGCCTTTTTGCGAAATAGTTGGGAAGAGTATACAAAAAGACCCGATTAATCTTCATGACAGTAAATGCGCATATAATTGACATTTTACGAAAATGGAGGGAAAATGCCCAAGGTATCCGCGGTCACCTTTGCCTATGTCATGCGCGCCATCGCCCAGACGGCGCGGATCGGCGAAGCCGAACTTTTAGAGCAGAGCGGGGTGAATCCGGAGCTCTTTAAAGAGGAAAACGCCCAGATCGATACCGAGCGACTGACCCGCATTTTTCACTTTGCCATTGAACGCTCCGGAGACGAAAACCTGGCGCTGCACATCGGCGAGGCGGTGCCGTACCAGTCTTTGGGACTGCTGGGCTATTTGCTGCTCAACACGGACACCACCGCCGAGATGCTGGCCAAGTTTCACCACTACCAGCGGCTCATTAGCAAGCGTCTGAACTTCCACTTTGCCGACGAGGGCGAGCGCTACAAGCTGGCCGTCACCATCAACCAAAACCCCAATCTTCCCGTGCCCCGTTTTCACGCGGAGGTGCACCTGTGCGCCATCGTCAACATCCTGCGCCAGATCTCCGGGCACCCGCTCGTGCCCGACGAGGCGACCTTTGCCTTTGTGGCGCCTCCGGAGCAGGGCGAGCATGGGCGTATCTTTGGCAAAAACCTCCGCTTCGGTGCCGACGAAAACGCCGTCTTTTTCAACAAAGCGGCCCTGGGCGAAGCCATCGCCACCTCCAACGCCTCCATGCTGCACTATTTCGAGGTGCAGGCGCGCAAAATCCTGGAAGAGATGGACGCCGCCACCTGGTACGCCCGGGTCAAGCACGTGATCCTCAAAGAGATCGGCGAAAAGGAGATCACCATCGAGCGGGTGGCCGAGAGCCTTGACGTCAGCGTCCGCACCCTGCAAAACCGCCTCAAAGACGAGAACAAAACCTTCCGAGGTGCCCTCAACTCCGTACGCAAACAGCTCGCCCGCCACTACATCAAAAACACCAAGATGGACCTGTCTGCCATCGCGCTCTTTTTGGGCTACTCCGAACCCAGCGCTTTTTTCAGAGCCTACAAACAGTGGACGGGTGAGACCCCCGGCGAGCTGCGCAAAGTGTGAGGGCGAAGATGGAGCCATCGTTAGCGGCCGTCTGGGCAGAGATCGACGCCCTCAAAGATGAAGAGCAGGCGGTTCAGGCCCGGCGTTTTTTCAAATGCGGCCCGGGGGAGTACGGGGAGGAGGATCTGTTTTTGGGTATCCGGGTCCCGCAGGTCAGGAAGCTCGCCGGGGCATATGCCGGGCTCTCCCTGGAGGAGGTGAGTAGCCTGCTGCGTTCACCTTACCATGAAGCCCGTCTGTTGGCACTGATCCTTCTGGTAAAACGCTACCGACGCGCCGATACCGCGACGCAGGAGCGTATCTACCACCTCTACCTGGATCATACGGCGTATATCAACAACTGGGATCTGGTGGACACCTCAGCCGAACACATCGTCGGTGCATGGCTCCTGGACCGCTCTCCAGCTCCTCTGTTGGCTCTGTCCGGGTCGGATTCGTTGTGGGAGCGGCGGATTGCCATGATGGCGACCTTTCACTTCATTAAGCAGGGGCGTTTTGAGACGAGCCTGGTACTGGCCCGAAGACTGCTGGGGGACCATCACGATCTGATTCACAAAGCCGTAGGCTGGATGCTGAGGGAGATCGGAAACCGAAACCGTGCGGTCGAAGAGGATTTTTTACGGGAGCACTACCGGAGCATGCCCCGGACGATGCTGCGCTATGCCATCGAGAAGTTTCCGGAGGCGTTGCGTCAGGCCTATTTGAAGGGGAGGCTCTAGCCTAGAGCGTCTGCCGCCAATATCCCCGTCCGCCCCGTAGGCTGATGCAGTAGTAACCGGGGAACTTCTTACGAAACTCGCCCAGGCGCTCCTTGGTCGCTTTGCCCGTATCGCAGTAGAAGACAAAGACGCTGCCTTCGGGGAGTTCTTTCATTTCGTAGGGGTTGTAGAGGGTGGTGTCGGCCCCTTTGATGGGGTTGGCGATGGTGTCGACCAGCAAGACGCGCACGCCTTCGGATTCGAGCTCTTTTTTGTGGGCCAGAAACTCTTCCTGGGTCCATTCGTCCTGATTGAGGTAGTCGTGCATGGGGGCTCCGGAGACCGCCGCAAAATCTGCGGCGGGTGGTTTGATGAAGAGTATTTTACTTAAAAATAGGTTCTAAACGTTCGAGGTCGTTGATGACAACCCAGTCGCCGCCGCCCGCTTCGACTTTTTTCTTCCACATATCAAGACGGCCAAGGTACTCGGTGGGGTCTTTGATGTCGCTGCGCAGTTTGATGACATTGGTTGCGATGACCTTGAATCCGCCCAGCTGGATGGGGAAGTCGCGCTTGTAGCCCGGTTTGAGCTCCTCTTTCATGTCGGAGAAGATGATAACCGTTTTGTCCGCCGGGTTGGCTTCGTTCAGGAACTCCACCGCTTGCAGCAGGCCGCCGCTGACGTCGGTGTAGACGCTGCTTTTGACGCTTTTGACAAACTCGTCGATCTTCTGGCGGAAGCCCCGTTTTTGTTCGTTGGTCACGCTGGGTCGGTCATCAAAGGTGACCTTGGCCAGGATGTCCTTTTCGCTGAAGCTGCCCGTGTCGATCCGGGAGACGGCAAAGGTGTCGCCGGGGTTCATGTTGGCCAGGATGTAGTTGATGATCTGCTGAGCCTTGACCAGCTCTTCGGTATAGGTTCCGGAGGTGTCCAGCAGCATATAAACCCCCTTGGTGTGGGCGGTTTTTTCCGAGCAGCCGCTAAAGAGCGTCGCTGCGGTCAGGAGGGCCAGGAGGGAATAAAAAAGTCGTTTCATGGTTGGTCCTTTATTTGGTTGGTTTTTTAAATTTGGTCTCTGCCCAAAGCGGGGCGAAGATGACCAGGTCATAGACCCCGATCACCAGTTTGCCCAGGCCGTCAAAGAGGCTGCCCGTAAAGCGCAGCAGGGCGGCGATGAAGTGCAGCAGCCCGACGGTGATCATGCCCAGCAGGTTTCTAAGCGAATGCACGAAGCTCTCCATCGGAATCGCCGTAAAGGCCAGCACGAAAGGAAAGACAAAGCCCATGACCATCTGGCCGATCAGCGGGATGGTGCTGACGGAGGTCTGCATCTGCTCTTCGCTGCCCATGAGGTACTGACGCATGGAGGCGGATTCGGCGGCAAGAATATCACGCATATAGGCCAAAGAGGATTCGATCCCTGCGAGGATGACGAGCAGGCTGAAGGTGATCCAGAGCATGCGGGTGCGCATGCGGTCGTCCATGGAGCTGATGATGGGCAGCAGGTGGGTGATCCGGAGCGATTCCATAAGAAAAAGCCCCATGGCCAGTTCGAGCAGAATGACAACCAGCGCCGCCACGTCGGCGGTTTTGATCGGCCCGATGTAGCTGTTGCCGCCAACCATCTCCTGCATCGGGTAGGCGATGAGGTTAAAGTTGATGATGATCCCGCCGATGGCGATGGCCAGCACGATACCGGCGATAAAAAACTGCGTCAGTGAGGAGGAAGAGAGGGTGCGCACCGCCTTGTCGCTGCGTTGTTCGATCTCCTTATACTCCGCCAGGTTCTCATCGATTTTCTTGGCGTGTTGGAAGAGTCCGGTGATCTTGCCGTCGACCTGTTCGAGCAGCTTGTTGGACTGGCGCCAGAGCGGCATGAGTGATTTGAGGGCGCTCAAACGCTCGCGGGTGGCGCGGCGGTACTCGTCCGTGGCCTTGTTTTGCGCCTTTTCGATGGTGCCCTTGATGTCGCCGATCATCTTGCCGACCATGGGGTCGTTGCCCGTTTTGATTTTGGCCAGAGTATCCACGGCCTTGACCCACTCCGGAGGCGGAGGCGGGGTCTCCATGCTGGCCTGGTAGTCGGCTTCGATCTTGCTGTTGTAATCGCTGAGCTTGCGGTGCAGCTCCGGATAGGTGCCGATGTCCCGTTCGATCACCTTTTCAACCCGTTCGAACTCCCGTTCGATGGCGACTTCGATCGCCTTTTTGCCTGATTCGAGCAGGACGTCCTCGTTCCGCGCCTTGAGCCGTTTGGCGGAAAGGGTGACGGCGCGTGCGGCCACGCGCAAAGAGGCATGAATGGTGCGGCTGAACGCACGCAGGGCCACATGTACGGGCTTTCGCGCAAAGTACATGATCGCGACGATAATGATGGCCCAGACCAGCAGCGTCAGTGCCGGTGATCCGGGAAATAGCATGAAAATAGAATCTTTCATCTGTAAGCCTTGCAATATGAAATACCCCTCCATCTTATCGTAACTTTGTGTTGACTTTGATGAAGTATGGTACAATTTTCAATCAATTCATAAAGGAGCCATCATGTCGCATTCTTCTCTGTTTACCCCCGACTTCCGAACCCATCGGCCGGTCACGACTTCCACGTTTAGCTCCTCTTCCTACTGGCGCAGCTCCCTCTAAACCTCTTTTGTACTAAACCGCTTTTACTGTTTTTACCGTCACCAAGACGCCATAATTATTAGGATACCTATGTCAACACTCAAACTGGATGATTTTCTCATCACGGGGCGCACCTATGGAGAGTACTGCGCCTTTTTTAATCTCGATCCCATTGCCTTGAAGGGCAAACGGGTCTTAGACTGCCCCGGCGGGGCCAGCTCCTTTGTCTACCGGGCCAAAAAGGAGGGCATCCTGGCCCAGGCGGCGGATGTGATCTACAGCTTTCCCATTGAAGGGCTCAAGGCCCGGGGCGAAGCGAGCATCGAGATCATCTACCAAGACCCCACCTGGATGCAGGGGCATGACTTCACCTTTTACGAGAGCATCCCCAACCACCGGCGTTTCCGGGAAAAGGCGCTGAAGGAGTTTCTGCACGACTACAACCGGCACGACTACCGCTTTGCCACGCTGCCCCATCTGCCCTATGGGGACGGCGCCTTTGACCTGGTGCTTTCATCCCACCTGCTCTTTGTCTATGATGACCGGCTGGATGAGGCGTTTCATATGGCATCGATCCGGGAGATGCTGCGCATCGGCCAGGAGGTGCGTCTCTTTCCTCTGATTGATTTCAAAAACTCCCGTGAGCAGGAGGAGCAGAACTTCTCGCCGCTGGTGGAGCGGGTGATCGAGGCGCTGCACGGCACATACGATGTCGCCATCGAGCCGGTTGATTTCCAGTTTCAGCGCGGCGGGGGCTATATGCTCCGGATCAAACATAAAACTTGATTGTGTACACTACTGTAAAAAAATCAGGATAACCCATGAAACGACTCACCCCCCTGATCCTCACCCTGCCGTTGGTGTTTGGCGCTTGCAGCGGCCATCCGGAGCCGGACAAGCAGCGCGTGGAGGATGTGATCCCCATCACGACGGCCAACATGCGGGGGCACAAGGCGCTCTATGACGAAGGTTGGTTCGTGGTGACCTCCACCAAAGAGGCCTTCGCCTTTGCCAAGGAGCGTTCCGTGGAGCGCTCCGCCGATGCCATCAGCCGGGCGGCGGCTTCCATCGCCGAACGCTCCGGAGATTACGGTGAGGCGGTAAAAGGCAATGTTGTCCACGCCGCCGAGACGGGCACGGGCATCTTTAAAACGGGCACGGCCAATACGGGTGCCATCCTGGGCACCACCCACGCCATCGCCTCCGCGCAGACCGAGTTTGCCATGGAGGGGTTTGAGCGGGCGTGGGATCGTTTCGTCAAGGGCAACCTCTACCTGGGTGAACGCACCGCCGACGAGCGGGCCGAGCTGCGCAACACCTTTGGCACCTACTTTGGCAATCTCAGCGACGACTTTAGCGACATCTACGACATCGCCGCCAGCCTCAACGGCGACTTCGGTCAGCGGATCAGCACCATGTGGGACGGCGCCTGGGACGAAGCGGGCAAGGCCTTTGAGGCGGAGTACGAAGAGTCCGGCGAAAGTCCCAATACGTTGGTCGCCTTGGCCGACATACTCCAAGGCTACGCCAAATCCCTCTACATCGGATTGGTGAAGCCGGGCTCGCAGACCGTGGCGGAGAGCGTTGTAACGGGAGGAAAAAATGTGGGCAAGGTGGTCTTTCTGCCCGTGGCGGCAGCTACCTCCGTGGCGGGCCGGACGGTGCAGTCCGTGGGGCTGACGCTCTACTACACCACCAAGACCGGGATCAAGATCGTCTCACCCACCCTGGAGGCCGGGTTTTTGACCGGGCTTTCCATCCTTTCACTGGGGACGACGCCCGTCACCTACGTCACGGGTGCCTCCATCGGGGCGGTTAACCAGGTGGCGATTACCGCCGCCGCGCCCGTGGCCGCCGCGGGCGAAGGGGTGATCACCACCACCGCCGACACGGCCAAATACGTCACCTTCGTCGCCTACGACGCCCTCTCCGGAGCGACCAAGGTGGTCTTTAACCAGGCGGCCTCCGGCGTGGTGCTGGGCTACAACGCCCTCACCGCCATCCCGACGCATCTGGTCATGGGTGTGGGTGACGCCGCCTTTTTTCTCGCCTGGGACGGCCCCAATCTGGTCATCGCCATGGCGGAGGGCCGGGTCGAGGGCTTTGGCGCGGGGGACCTGCCCGTGGGCACGGTGGTTGATCTAAACAAGCTGCAAGGCCAGGAGGGGATGAAGGTGAAAATCATTTCCGACGACCCGGCCGTCATCGGCAAAGTGCTGGAACAGGTTCCGGGCGATATGCGGATCAAAGGGGAATAGATGCGGATACTACTTCTTATCACGGCGGGAATTTTACTAATTGGATGCGGCAAGCCCGCTCCGGATGATCCTTTGAAAAACACCAAACGGCTGGTGGTCAAGGGACACAAAGACCTCTATGAAAACGGGGCCTTCAAGGTGCCCCACACCTCGCTGACCCTCATTCCCGCCGGCCCCGCACCCATGGAGCTGGCACAGGAGCTGGTGGGGGTACGGGCGACGGAGTCCTTTCACACGGCGATTCAAAAGGCGCAGGAGTCGGTCTATATTATCCCGGCGGGAAGCGCCTACTCCCTCAAACTGGCCAAAACCGTCTACTCCGGAGCTTCTGACGCAGGGGAGAGCGTAACGGACGCCACCCGCGGTGCGGGCGTTTGGATCGTCGACCGCTCCACGGCCAGTGCGCTGGAGCACATCATCGGCGCTCCGGAGAACGGCTGGGAGGCGGGCAAAGCGACCTACGCCTTTGGTGACGCCACGGAAAACGCCGCCTACGACGCGGCGGGCAGTATGGCCAAGGGGACGCAGCGGGGCGCCGCGGCAACCATGGATGCCACCCTGGAGATGGGCAGCAGCATCAGCGGCGCCGCGACCGAAGGGGCAGGAGAGAAGTTTGCCTGGGCGGCGGACACCTTTATCGTGGGCTACACCACACTGCCCCAGACCCTGAGTGAACGTGGGGGCAAAATAGCCGAGAGCGCCGACGGCGGCAAGTTTGTCCAGGCCTTTGACGAAGCGTGGGAGATGCGGGGCGAACACTCGGTCTATTTCTCCGAAATGTTTGGCTCCGCATTCAGCGATTACGGCAAGAATGTCAGTGAGAGCTTTAGCAACGCCAAGAGCGCCTTTGTGGACAACTACGCGGAGGAGGGGGTGATTCTCGCCTCTCTCAAATCCATGCGCTGGGCACTGCAGGGGCTGATTTATAACGGCATCATCGAACCAATCGGCAAGATCGCCCTGGGTACGGTGGGCTACGTCAGCGTCAACGGCGTGGTCTTTCCCGTAGCGGTGGTGGTTAACGAAGGCATCACCTTGACGGAAGTGGCGGTGCAGGTTACCTACCATAGTGCCATGGGGGTTTACGAGATCACGGCACCTACGATTGGCGCGGCGCTTGCGGGCGTACTGGGCAGCGTGGAGTTTGTGGGCGGCCAGGCTGTTGCCGGGGCAACCCTGGCTGGTGGTACGGCGGTTAGTGCCGTGCAGCAAGTCGGCGGCCATGCGGCGGCCGGTGTGACGGCAGCGGGCGGTTTTGTGGCCGGAAAGAGCATCAAATATATCGGTGTTCCCCTGGCGGCGGCCGGGGTGACCCTGGGTGAAGGTACCTACGGCGTCGTGGCGGGAACCGTCGGCACGGTTGCGGGCGGCACCATTCTGGCTACGGGTGAAGTGGTCGGCGTGGGTGCCAAGGCGGCGGGAGCCGTTACGGGCGGCACGGTAGCCGTCGGCGGTACGGCGGTCTCCGTCGTGGCGGGTGCCGGGTACGGGGCCTATCAGCTCTCCAAGGCGGTGGTGGTTCCGGCGGGCTATACCCTCACCAGCGGGGTGGTTCTGGGCTACGGTACCACTTCCCACCTGGCGGCTCACTCGGTGCTGGCCGTTTCCGACGCGGCCTATCTGGTGCTCTCCCTAGAAGGCCCCAAGTGGGTGGTTTATGCCGTCAGCGGCAATCTAAAAGGAAGCGACGAGGTTCGTGCGGGCACGGTGGTGGATTTGGAAGGGATGAAACAGCATGGTGAGACCATCCGCTACCTCCCCGT
>QKHD01000305.1 GCA_003250175.1 Helicobacteraceae bacterium | reverse complement strand
GAACGCCTACGCCTTCGTGACCGACACCCTCCCCATTTTGCAAGTCGGCGAACGCCGTCACCTTGACATGGGGATTTTGCTGCTACGGCTCGAAAACTACGACGCCCTTCTGGTAGATCGCGGGGAGACGGTGCTCAACAAGGTGCTGATCTACATGAGCCGCATCCTCAAAACGGCCGTCCGCAAAGAGAATAAAATCTACCGCTACAGCTACAACACCTTTTTTGTCATTCTCAACCGCAACGACGAAGCGACCATCCATCAGATTACGGAACGGATTTTAGGACAGCTGGGCAAAAACGTGATCGAATACAACAAACAGGCCGTGCCCCTGAGCGTCAGCGCCGCCTACACCCTCCACCAAAAGGGCGATACCATCAGCGGCCTGATCGAACGGCTGGAAAGCGCCCCCAAACAGACCGCCTCGATTTAGGAGCGGTGCCATACCTCCAGGCTGAAAAGCGCCCAGAGCATCTTGGCCCGCTTCTCCGGCGCAATACCGGCACGGTTATCCAGAATCGTTTTTAACGCCCCCTCCCGCAAAAAACGCTCCGCATAACATCCCGGCACCAGATAGTCCCGGATCATCCCGTCCAAATCATTTTCGACCCAGTGGCGCAGGGGAATCTCAAACCCCCGTTTGGGCTGGTGGATCAACCGCTTCGGAAGGTAGTTTTCCGCGAGATGGCGCAGCAGGTATTTGGTTGTGCGGCCGTTGATTTTCAGGTTATCGGGAAGCTCCGGAGCAAAGTGCAGAAAATCCCGGCTCAAAAAGGGGCTGCGGCCCTCCAGTGAATTGGCCATGGTGGCGATATCCATCTTCACCAGCAGATTAGACGGCAGCAGGCAGGTCTGATCCGCCAGCATGAGCTGTGCCAGCGGTGAAAACCCGGAGGCGGCGATGCATGATAAATGTTCCTGCATGGGGAGGTTCTCGCCCCCTCGCAGCACCTCGGTATAGCCTTCAAAAATGTCGCTGCTGGCACTGAGATAAAAGGCAAGCGGGTCGGTGGCACTGCCCAGCTCCAGCAGACGGTAGAAATGACTGTAGAGATGTTTTTTATCCTTTGGCTTGGGCAGCATGGGTTTCAGAAAACGCAGTTTTTTGGCGTGCTCCACCCAGCCCCTGGCCACGGGTACATAGCGGCGGTAACCCCCGAAGAGCTCATCGGCCCCGTCGCCGTTTAGCACCACCGTCACGTGCTTTTTGGCGGCCTTTGCCACGTAGTAGCTGGGCAGGGCGGAGCTGTCAAAAAAGGGCTGGGAGTAGTTTCGAAGAATCTGCTCCAGGTCGTTTTTCACATCCATCCGGATGTCGATGACCGTATGGTCGGTACCGTAGCGCTTGGCCACCTCGGCGGCCAGAGGGGCTTCGTCGTAGCCGCCGTCAAAGGAGACGGTGAAGGTTTTGAGCCGGTCGGTGTAGCGGCTGGCCGCCGCCACGATCAGTCCGCTGTCGATCCCGCCGCTGAGAAAGGCCCCGACTTCCAGATCGCTGCTTAGGAGGCGGTCCTTCACACTTTGGTGCAAGATAGCATCCGCCTCTTCCAACGCCTCGGCTTCGGTGCGGCTGGTTTGATTTCGGTGGGCGGCAAAGGGGTCGAAATAGCGCTCTTTCATAAGCCGTCCGGAGTGCAGATCGACCGTCAGGGCCGTGCCCGGCTCCAGACTAAAAAGATGTTTGTAGGCGGTACTTTCGCCAAAAAAATAGCCCGCCCGCAGGTAGTTGCCCAGTGCCGTTTCATCTGCTTCTAGGGGCAGTGCGGCCCGGATGCCGCCGATTTCACTGGCAAAGAGCAGGCGATCTTGGTGGCGGTAGTAGTAAAGCGGTTTTTTCCCCATGCGGTCGCGGATCAGGGTGAGGCTGCCCGCCTCTTTGTCCAGCAGAGCGACGGCAAACATTCCGTCCACCTTTTCCAATCCGGAGATGCCGTCACGGATCAGCAGGTGCAGCAGGGTTTCCGTGTCGCTCTGGGTGGTAAAACGGACATCGGCCAGATGATTTTGGCGAATCCGGAGGTGGTTGTAGATTTCGCCGTTAAAGACGATGGCGTAGCGCCCGAAGTGCATGGGCTGGATACCGCCTTCGATATCCTGAATCGCCAGGCGGTTGTGAATGAGCGTGCAGTTGCCGTGGGTAAACCGCGACTGGGCGTCGGGTCCGCGGTGGCGAAGGGCCGATTGCATCGCGTCCAGGCTCAGGTCTTCACAGTTGACGGCTCCCGCAATGGCACACATGCACACTCCTTTCAGATACTCTCCGGATTATAGCAGGTTCCCCCCGTGATCTACTTTTTTGCTATGATTACATGAAAATCAGAGGAAAGTACTCCCATTAAAACACCGATCCGAAAAATTCCCATTAAAACACCGATCCGAAAAATCCTGAACCTTTCCATTCCAGCGGCCCTTAACGCCCTGCTGGACATGCTCCAGATTCTGGCCGACCTGATCATGGTGGGTCGTATCAGCGCCGCCAGTATCGCCGCCGTGGGCATGAGCCTACAGGTGGTAGGGCTGCTCTATGCGGGACTCACCATCTTTTATGTGGGCACCAATTCGCTGGTCTCCCGTCTTTACGGCTCCGGAGAGCACAAAAATGTCTCCTCCGCCACCTACAGCCTGCTGCGCTACTCCCTGCTGCTCTCCCTGCCCACCATGGTGCTTTGGTACCTGCTCGCCGATCATCTCCTTGCCTTTATGGGAGCGTCGGAGCTGGTGGCGGCTCTGGGCGGCGGTTATCTGGGCTGGCTTACGTTGGCCCTGCCCGCCATGTTTGTCAAAAACGTCCTGGTCAGTGCCATGAACGGTATCGGCGATACGGCGACCCCCTTTAAGGTCAAGCTCCTGGCCATTGTGGTCAATATCTTTCTCAACTACGTCTTTATCTTCGGAAACTTCGGCGCTCCGGCCATGGGCGTGGAGGGGGCGGCTCTGGCGACGGTGATCGCCTCGGTCATGGAATCGCTGATCTACCTGGTGTTGCTCTTTAAAAGCTCTATTTTTGAAGACAAGCACTTTCAT
>QKHD01000219.1 GCA_003250175.1 Helicobacteraceae bacterium | reverse complement strand
GTCTTTGAAGACCAGATTCACTACACCTTCGTAAAAAACACCACCTTCAACGGGATCAAACTGCCGTCGTTGGCGATCTACCGAAAAGAGGGCGGTCTCCAGGTTGTTAAAAACTTCGGATACAGTGACTTTAGAAATAGGCTTTCGTAACCTTCCCGCTAAGGAGTTTTCGATGTTTTCCAAAATTTTCTCCCTCCTTGGCCTCATCCTGATTTTATCCGGATGCGGTCAGGACACCACCGATCCCCAACCCGACCCGCAAATCACCACCCTGCAATCCGATCTTAGCCGTGACACCTCATCGGTTGATTCCGCGAACATCGCTTTGGTGCGCGAGGGTATCAGTGACTTCGCCTTTGATCTCTACCGGGAGATCAACGCTAGCGAAGAAAATCTATTTTTCTCCCCCTACAGCATCAGTTCCGCGTTTACCATGCTCTACGCCGGTGCCGCCAACGAAACCAAAACCCAGCTTCACAATGCCTTTCATTTTCTGAATGACGATACGCTGCATCATCAAAGTTACAACGCCCTCGACCGTTCTGTTTTTGACAATGAAACGAACCTCACCAGCGCCAACTCCCTCTGGCTGCAAGTTGATATGCCCGTCGAGGATTTGTTTCTTGACACTCTGGCTCTTTATTACGGAGCGGGAGTTTTTCAACGAGATTTTATAACCGCTCCGGAGAGTGCACGCCTCGATATTAACGACTGGATTTTTCAGCATACCAACGAGCTGATTTCCGATGCCCTGCCGGAAGGGACGGTTACCCCCTCAACGCGCATGGTTTTGGCCAACACTATCCATTTCCTCGGACATTGGTCCACACCCTTTCTATCTGAAATTACGTCCCAGGAAAATTTTACGCTTCGAAACGGTGCCGTTTCCACTGTTTCCATGATGCACCAGGGCGGATTCTTCCATTATAACCGGGGCGATGATTTCACCATTTTTTCCCTCCCCTATGACGATCAAGAACACGAAATGATCATCCTGCTTCCTGATTCCGGAGCCCTAAGTCAGGTTGAAAACCGTCTTAGTCGGGAAACCTTATCAACCATGATGGATGAGATGAACACAACCAAGCTCAACCTCTCCATGCCGAAATTTGAAATCGCATGTACTTACAACCTGAATACGTCACTCCCTGCTCTCGGCGTTACCGATGCCTTTGACAGCACCAAGGCCGACTTCTCCGCCCTCTCCACCCAGCCGCTGTTTATCAGCAGTGCCATCCACAAGGCCGTTATCCGCCTGGATGAAGCAGGAACCGAAGCGGCCGCAGTGACCGTTGTGATTGCCGCGACATCAGCGGAACCGACCGAACCGGTCACCGTTACCGTCGACCGTCCATTTTTCTTTTTTATTGTTGATCGTGACCGTACAATCCTTTTTATGGGTAAAGTCGAAAATCCAGAAAAATCATAAACTAAGTTTTTACTCTAAAAATTCAGTCTTAAGTAACATTAGAGTAGGATTTTCTTGAATTTACATCAAGGAGTAACTTTATGAAAAAAGTTTTAGGTTCTATCGCCCTGACAGCTGCACTGGCTGCAACTTCTGCATTTGCTGCAGGAAATTCCAATACCGGTTGTGGTCTTGGTAGCGTTCTGATCAAAGATCAAAGCTCTGTCGTTATGCAGGTTCTTGCTGCAACAACCAACGGTACTTCCGGTAACCAGACATTCGGTATTACATCCGGAACACTGAACTGCGATAAGCCATCCAAAATTGCATCTAACGATAAAGTTGAAACTTTTGTTGCTGACAATATGGATGTTCTTGCAATGGACATCGCTCAGGGTCAAGGCGAAAGCATCAACACTCTGGCAACTCTGCTGAAAATCGAAGACAAAGCGGCTTTTGCTTCCAAGCTTCAAGCTAACTTCGACGCGATCTACACCAGCGACGCTGTCTCTTCTGCTCAAGTTATCGATAACATCGTAACAATCGCAGGCTAACCCCAAGAGGAAGAATGAAACATTTCGTTTTTTTCTTCCTCACCCTTCTTTCATTATCTGCTTCTACTGATTACAAAACAAAAATCGAACAACTCTCCCTGGACCGCCACCCAGACTGGTATACCCTACTGCACTTCAAACACGGACAAAGCGAAATTGATGATCCGATTTTTTTTCTTTCCAAAACTGGAAAAACCGATCCGAAATCAGAGCTACTGGCAACTATTACTGCCATGCTTTCCGACCCGACTGACGATGACAACTCCACGGTCTGTATCTATCCGGCCCGATTGAATTTTATTACCGAGCACATTCCGGAGCTCAAAGAGCAGATCCCTCATAAATCCTGTACGAAACTCCGACGTTTTTTAAAAGAGATTGATCCCCACTCGCTTACGCTTTCTTTTCCAACGGCCCATATCAACTCTCCTGCTTCCATGTTTGGGCATACGTTGCTCCGTGTTAATTCGGATGTCAACAGCTCGCTTATCTCCAATGCCATCAACTATGCAGCCATCACCGATGAAACCAACGGCTTTATCTTTGCCTATCAAGGACTTTTTGGCGGTTATGAAGGGCGTTATTCCATCATGCCTTACTACAAAAAAATTGAAGAGTACAACGGACTTGAAAACCGTGATATCTGGGAGTACACTCTTAACTTCAATGAGGCAGAAAGCCGTCGCATTGTACTTTACACTTTTGAGCTCTCACGAATCTACTCGGACTATTTTTTTCTATCGGAAAACTGCTCCTACAATCTGCTGTGGCTTCTGCAACATGGTAAAAAAAGCCAGATTGACCTTGTCAGCGGATTTAATTACACCGCAACTCCCATTGACACTATTCGTGAACTCCGGAGTCATCATCTCATTCAAGACGGGACATTTCGTCACTCAAAAAATAAACTCATCAAACACATCTTTACCAAAGTAGATTCCACGGATCGTGTCATTGACTTTATGCAAAGCGGTTATGACCCGACTTATCTGGAAGGTTTGGATCGTAATCAAAGCATCTATACCCTCGATATCGCTACCAATGTCCTCCAGGCCGATTACATCTCCCACCGTATTGACAAGGCAACCTATACGAAAAACTTCATCAAGCTCCTTCGGGATCGCAGCAAATTGGGCAAAATTGCGCCCTACGACGTTCCGGAGGCGGACAATCCGCTGAAAAGTGACCCGGGCCACAAGGTATCCATCGGCGGATTCCGGGATAACAGTTTTCACCTGAGCTATCGCCCCACCTACCACGATATCTACGACATTGAAAAGGGCTACATCTCCGGAGCCTACATCACTTTTTTTGATTTTATCGCCCGCTTTGATGAACAGGGACGCAGCTCCCTGGATCGCATCGGATTTTTGGATATTCGCTCCTATGCCGTCAGAGATTTTTATTTTAAACCGATCTCCTGGGAGGTCAACGTGGCGGCCGAACGCCTGAGCGATGGCAATTTTTATCTCAAACTAAAAACCGGTGCGGGGCTCAGTTACGGAAACGATACGTTTATTCTCTACCTGATGGCCCTCCCCTTTGGTCTGGCCGGCGAGCAGACCGATTATTATGGAATCTCCGGAAAAGTTGGTACCATTATCAACTTCGACCATTACAAACTGGGCGGTTACATCGAACGAAGTACCTATAGCGATAACCTGCTAGATGAACAAACCTCCGGAGAAGCCTACCTGACCCGTTACATCAACGAAAACTTTAATCTTGGTCTCCGCTATCAAAAACGCGAATTCGCGGGTGAACAATACGGTCTTTTCCTCTACTGGAAGTTTTAGTCATCTTTTTGTCACGACAATTAAACTTTTTTATTTTAATCCGGACAATTTTAGTCTTATTTAAGGAAACTTACCCTAAAGTGATCTTCTAAAGTTTTTGAAGACCTCCTTTTTTTCAAAGCCTTAATTTCTATTTTTGCTTTTTTCGACTGCCTCCTTCTTTCCGGACCTGCCGACGGGCGGGTCCGTTATCTTTATCCACTTGCAAACCCAATCCGGCTATGATAATTACCAAACATGCCAAGGATGCCCATGCGACTGATTGCCCTCTTTGCCCTTTTTTTTCTCAGCGCCGCGCTGGCCGCCGATGCCGAAGCGATCATCACGCGCATGGACAACCTCATGCGGGGAAAAACCAGCTACTCCAAACTCACCATGACCGTCACCACCAGCCGGACCAGCCGCTCCATGGGCATGGAGGGGTGGAGCAAGGGGACGGACAAGAGCTTTATCAAAATCCTCTATCCGAAAAAAGATTACGGCATCACCTTTTTAAAGATCGACGACGCCATGTGGCAGTATGTCCCCCGCATCGAAAAGACCATTAAAATCCCGCCCTCCATGATGCTGCAAAGCTGGATGGGCAGCGACTTTACCAACGACGACATGGTCAAAGAGAGCTCCATCGTGCACGATTACGACAAAAGCATCATCGCCGAAGACACCGCCAGCTGGACCATCCGCCTCATCCCCAAACCCGACGCCGCCGTGGTCTGGGGGCGCATAGACATGCAGGTGAGCAAAAAATACGAGATGCCCCTGCACGTGCTCTACTATGACGAAGACGACGCCCTGCAGCGGGAACTGACCTACAGCGACTTCCGCCAAACGGGCAAACGCCACTACCCCTACACCTGGCGCATGCTCCCTAAAGACGAGGAAAAACTGGGGCACGAAACCCTCATCAAGGTCGAGACCATGACCTTCGACCTCCCCGTCGAGGAGGATCGTTTCTCCAAGCTCGCCCTGCGGCGCTACGCCCGTTAAAGGCTGACGATGATTCTGAAAATGGCCTATCTCAATATGTGGCGCCGCCGTTCACGGTCGCTGGTGGTGATGCTCATGGTCGCCATCAGCGTCACGGGGCTGCTGCTCATGCAGGGTATCTATGACGGCATGATCACCCAGATGGTCGACAACTCCATCCGGAGCGACTCCGGAGAGATCAGCATCTACGGCAAAGACCACCGCCTCAACAAAACCCTCAAAACCTCCATCCCCGACTACCGTCCGCTGGAAACCTACCTGCAAAACGATCCGGAGGTGGCCAGCTACATCGTCCGCATCCGCCACGAGGGTCTGGCTGCCACGGCGCGCCACTCCCTGGGGGTGGAGCTGGTGGGCACCGACCTAGCCTCTGAACACCGCCACGCCCAGCTGGAAAACTTTCTGCTCCGGGGCGACTACACCTTCGATGCCCGCCACCGCGGTGCGCTCATCGGTTACGATCTGGCGGACAAACTCAAGGTCGACGTGGGCAGCAAACTGATCGTTACCGCCCAGAACCTCCAGGGCGATCTGGTCTCCCTGGCCCTCAAGGTCCGGGGCGTTTTAAAGACCGGCAACGTCGCCGTGGATAAAAACTCCGTGCTGCTCGACTACACCAAGCTCCACGACCTGCTGGGGCTGGACAACCAGGCCACCCAGATCTCCGTCAACCTCCGGAGCAAAAACCTGGTGGCCGCCGCGGACAGCCGTTTTGAATCGGCCATCTCCGGATACGGGGTGGAGGTTTTTACCTGGAAACAGCTCTTTCCGCTCTTTGATCAGATGGACGAGATCATGGTCACCTTTAATCTGGTCAGCTATGGGCTGGTCTTTATCGTCGCCGCCATCGGCATTTTCGGGGTCATTCTGGTCTCGGTACTGGAACGGGTAAGGGAGTTTGGGATCATGCTGGCCATCGGCAACGCCTTTGGGGATATCCGGAACCTGATCTTGCTCGAATCGATGCTGCTGGGGCTCTTTGGGCTGATCCTGGGCACCCTGGCCGGGGGCGCGCTGCTGCTCTATTTTAACCGCTACGGCATCGACCTGACCGCCTGGTCGGAGGGGCTCTCCATGTGGGGGGTCAACGCCGTCATGTACGCCGACATCAAGGCCGGTTACTTCCTGCAAAGTCTGGTGGCCGTTTTGCTGGCCACCCTTTTTGCGGCCCTTTGGCCCATCCGGATCCTGAAAAAACTCCACCCCATTGAGGCGATCAACCTCTAGGCCGTAATCGTTTACCCTCCTTCGCTATAATGCGCGGATAATAAGGAGCCTCCTTGCACATGTTGATTCGGACACTTCTGATAGCGGCGGCGGCCGGAATGGTATCAGGCTGCCTACCGGGCACCGTTGCCGTTGCAGAACCTACCCTGGCGCGTATCGCCGACGATCAGAATGCCACCCGTACCCTGCTGGATGAAAACAACCGTACCCAGACCGCACTCCTGGCCCGTCTGGACGCCATGGAAAAGGAGCTGGAGAGCGCCCGCCAATACGACAAACGCCTCCACGCCATGCAGCGGCGGCTGGTCAATGAATTCAAAGAGATGGGCGCGCTCTGCCGCCTCCCCATGGCGCTCGACGCCCAGACCAAACCGGCGCAAAGCACCCCGGCTCCGGGCAAGCTGGTCATCGGCGCGGTGGAGCGGGTCTATCTTGCTCCGCCGGGCAACTATTTTAAAGCCCGCATCGACACGGGAGCAACCACCTCATCCCTCGATGCCACCAATATCCAGCGCTTTGAACGCGACGGTGACGACTGGGTGCGCTTTGATCTGATCCTGGCCGATTCGGACAAACCCGTTACCCTGGAGCGCCGCCTGGAGCGCACGGTCACTATCATTCAGTCCAACGAAGACAACGGCGAACGCCGCCCCGTGATAGCCCTGGAGCTGGTCATCGGCTCGGTGGTGCAGAAGGCGGAGTTTACCCTCTCCGACCGCAGCCACATGGACTACTCTCTGCTCATTGGGCGCAATGTGCTCAAAGACCTGATGATCGTTGACGTTGCCCTGAAAAACAACGCCCCGCCGGTGCTTCCTCCGGAGCTGGAAGAGGAGGTTGTCCATGAATAAAAACCTCTTTTTTATCGTTGCCGGACTGCTCTTTGCGGCGGGCGTCGCCCTGGCCCTTTCCCGCAGCCTGCTAACCGGCGTGCCCCTGATCCCGGGGAAGAAAAACGATGTCTGGCTGGTGGAGGCGCGGGTCGATTTTACGGCCCACGGCGGCCCCGTTAAAGTGAGCCTCGACATCCCCGTAACCCCGCCCGGCTTTGTCATCTACCACGAGCAGACCACGTCGCCGGGCTACGGGTTCTCCTTCGTCAAGGAACGCCACGACCGCCGGGGGGAATGGGCCGTGCGTTATGCCAGGGGGCCCCAGACCCTTTATTACAAGGGGCAGTTTATTCCCGACCGCCAGGCCTCGCCCGCCCAGACCAAGCTGGCCACTCCCAAAAAGAGCGTGGAAAAGGTCTACTGGGACGAACCCCTGGCCATGGCCTCCGGAGAGATTCTGCGCAATGCCACGCGCCACTCCTCCGACACCCCCAGCCTGACCCGTGAACTGATCCGCGAGCTCTCCCGCGCGGATAATCCGGATGCCAAGCTGATCCTCGCCGCCTTCCCCATGCACGAAGCGTTAAAACGTCTGCTGCTCCAAAGCGGCCTGCACAGCCGCATCGCCCTGGGGCTGCGCCTGGAAGATGCCCGCCGCAACCAGAGCCTTGAGGCCTTTGTCGAGGTCTTCGACCCCAAGAAAAAGAGCTGGCTGCTTTACGACCCCAAAAGCGGCCGACTGAGTCTGGATGAAAACCTCCTCATGTGGCACCAGGACGGCCCGTCGCTGATCGATGTCGAAGGGGGCACGGGGGCGGAGGTGCGCTTTTCCATGATCCACCAGTCCGTTCCTGCGTTGCAGCTGGCCAAGCGTCAGCAGGCGGATTCGCTCTTTGATATCTTCAGCGTTCACCAGCTGCCCGTGGAAGAGCAGAGCATGTTCAAACTGCTGCTGCTACTTCCCATCGGGGCATTGGTGGTTGTCTTTATGCGGATTCTGGTGGGGCTCAAAACCTCCGGAACCTTCATGCCCGTCCTGATCGCCCTGGCCTTTTTGCAGACCTCGCTGATTCCGGGGTTTGTCAGTTTTGTCTCCATTGTCTTTATCGGGCTGCTGCTGCGCAACTACCTCTCCAGCCTCAACCTGCTCATGGTGGCGCGGATTTCGACCATTATCGTTATCGTCATTTTTATCATCGGGGTGCTGAGCCTCGTGGGGTACCACCTGGGCTTTAATACCGGCATGACCGTCACCTTTTTCCCCATTATCATCATCGCCTGGACCATCGAACGGATGTCGATCCTCTGGGAGGAAGAGGGAGCCAGGGAGGTGCTCGTTCAGGGGGGCGGCAGCCTGTTGGTGGCCGTTCTTGCCTATCTTTTCATGAGCTCCCAGCTTTTAGGCCACCTCTTTTTCCACTTTCCGGAGCTTAACCTCTCCGTCATCGCCCTTTTGCTGCTCATGGGTCAATACACGGGCTATAAACTGACGGAGCTTCGCCGCTTCCGCTCCATGGAGCTGCGGTGATCCGCCTACTTCGGCCCTCCCGTCTGAAGGAGGCGGGGATTTTGGGGATGAACCGCCGCAACCTCCACTACATCGGCCGCTACAATCGCCGCAGCCTCTACCCCCTGGTGGATGACAAGCTCCAGACCAAACTGCTGGCGGAAAAGTACGGCATGCCCACCCCGGCCATGCTCCGTCACCTCACCGCCCAGCACGAGGTGGCCGCCATCGGGCCGTGGCTGCACACCCTGGGCGGCTTTGCCATTAAACCGGCCAAGGGTTCCGGAGGCAAGGGGATTTTGGTTATCACCTCCAGGGAAGGGGATCGCTTTGTCAAGGCCTCCGGAGAGAGCCTGGGGCTGGAGGATATCGAGCGCCACCTCTCCAATATCTTGGCCGGCCTCTACTCCCTGGGCGGCTCCCCCGACACCGCCATCATCGAAACCCTCATCACCATCGACCCGCGTTTCGAGGGCTACTCCCACGAGGGGATTCCCGACATCCGGATCATTATCTTCCAGGGCTACCCCGTCATGGCCATGATGCGTCTGGCGACCCACGCCTCCGACGGCAAGGCCAACCTGCATCAGGGCGCTCTGGGTCTGGGGATCGACATCAGCTCCGGAGCCTGTCTGGATGCCATCTATCAAAACGAACGCATCCTCCATCACCCCGACACCCACCGCCCGCTAAGGGACATTGACCTTCCGGAATGGCATAATATCCTCATGCTGGCAGCGCGCTGCTATGAGATGACGGGGCTGGGCTATATCGGTACCGACATCGTCATCGACCGTGACCGCGGGCCGCTGCTTTTGGAGCTTAACGCCCGCCCCGGCCTCTCCATCCAGGCGGCCAACGGGCGGGGGCTTTTGCCCCGCCTCCATGCCGTCGAAGCCCGCGCCGAGGTCTACCGCCCGCCCGAAGAGCGGGTCGCCTGGGCCAGGGAGCAGTTTCGCGCCCAATAATTTAAAAGGAGTCCCATGCCCTTTTTGCAACTGAGCCACATCCAAAAGGTCTACGCCATCGGTCAGGCGGCGGAGACCTCCGGATTGACGGACATCGATCTGGACATCGAAAAGGGGGAGTTTATCGTTATCTCCGGACCCTCCGGATCGGGCA
>QKHD01000134.1 GCA_003250175.1 Helicobacteraceae bacterium | reverse complement strand
ACCAGGGTGAAGAACAAGAGTAGGGTGGTGAGACGTTTCATGGACGTTTTTCCTTTTGGTTCAGATAAATGGGGGTGTTACGGGCGGATGTAGGTCCACCCTTTTTTGGTACGTTCGATGATCTCCACGATGCCCGCGGTGACGGTTTCGACGCCGTCGATGAGCTCCTCTTCGCGGATATTTTTGGTGCGCATGGTGTTGCCGCAGGCGATAAAGGTGACATCATAGGTCTGGAGCGCTTCGACCCGCACCCGGATATCCTTTTCGCTCTTTAGAAGGCTCCGGATTCCCTTGGAGTAGGCGACGATCACCATCTCCACCTTGTCCGGACCGTAGAATTTAAGCACGTTGTTGGCGGAGCTGAGGACATGGTGGATCGCCTCGTCGCTGCCGTCTACAATGGAAAAGACGATCTGGCGCGGGTTGTCAATGGCCGGTTTGGGATCGGCAAATTCGGTCTCCGCACTAAGCAGCAAAAAGCTGAAAAGGAAGCTGAGCAGGTATTTCATAGTTGACCTCCAAGGGTTTCGAGAATCGAGATAAAGTCCTCTTTGTACCAGCCCCCCATGAGGCGTTTGACCTCTTCGCCTTCGGCGGTGAGGAAGTAAAAGCTGGGGGTGACCCGGGCCTTGATGCCCATGGGCATTTTGTCACGGTCCAGGTCGATTTTAAGGGGGATCACATGCATCCGGATCGCCTCCTGTGCCTCCGGATCATCAAAGACCTCCTCCTCCATCACCTGGCAGTAGTAGCAGCCGGGACGCATCGCTTCGACCATGATGAGCTTGTGCTCCTTCTTGGCCAGTCGGACGGCCTCGGCATAATCAGCCACCCAAAACCCTTCGGCCCAGGCGCTAACGGCGGCGATGAGTAAAAGGGCGGCAACTCTCACTCTTCCCACTCCAGCAGCTGGTAGGCACGGTAGAGGTTTTTCCCGTGCAGGGGTTCGTAGAGCGGGTAGTTTTTAAACTCCGGAAGTGGCACCGCCTCGACGATGCCGTCGAGCTCCACGCCGTCATCCATCGCCTTTTGCACCGCTTCCAAAACAGCGGTGAGGTAGTTTTTGGTCAGCAGCGGAGCCTTGCGGTCCGTCTTTTTGCCGTGGCCGCCGACCATGAGTTTCCAGGGCATCGCCTCATAGGCTTCGATGGCCTGGAGCCACTTTCGCGCGTTGCCGCTGGTGGCGGAGGGGATGCTGTCGCTAAAGCTCAGATCGCCCACGAAGATGATCTCCTTTTGGGGAAAGAGCACCACCAGATCGCTGACGCTGTGGGCAACATCGACGGGTTGGCGGAAGATCGCCTTCTGGTTGCCAATGGTCATTTCATATTCGGTGCCGATGGCCGTGTCCGGAAGCACGACGGTCGTTCCGGAGTAGGCTTCTTTGCTGATACTGATGCCCATCCGTGTGGGGGCCGCGGGGTCGATAACGCTAAGCATGCTCTTGGGGCCGATAATGGTGGCGCCCTGGGCTTTGTAGTAGCCGTTACCCAGCCAGTGGTCGTCATGGGGGTGGGTGTTGATCACGTGCGTGACGGGAAGGTTTTTAATGCCCTGCATGGCCGTAAAGGCCTGCTTGGCATATTGGAAGGTCGGGCCGCTGTCGATTACCAGCCAGCCCGTACCCACATCCATAAAACAGCTGTTGACCATGTTGCCCCCGTTGGCTTCGTTGGGCTCTTCCGTGGCGCCGAAGAAGCAGTAGACCCCTTCGGTTACCTGGGTTGGCTTGAGGTGATAGTCAAAGCCGAAAAGCACACCGACGGCAAAGAGCAGGGTCGCAAGCTGTTTCATGGGTTACTCCTTAAAAGAGGTAGTTGATTTCGAATCGGTATTCGTTGTAGGAAACGTCTTTTTTAGCGGTATCGGCCGGATCGGCGCTCACCATGCCCAGACGACCTTTGAGCTCCAGACCCTGTACCGCGGCGACTTTATGGATCACATCCACGTGCAGGATGTTGGCATCGGCCTGGACGCCTGTTTTGTCATCGTCAAAGTCCTGAATCGCGTAGCGTGCCATCAGGGTCGTGTTGGGCACCCATCCCGCCTTGTTCAGGTCGGCATTGATCTGCGCCATGTAGGAGACGGTGTTGGCATACCAGTTATACTGCGCCATGGCCCGGGTATAGCCGCCGGTGGGGAACCCGCGCCATGGGGCGACGATATCCGCTTCGTCGGCGACGGCGGAGTAGCCGAGGGTGTACTTAAAGGCACCCTTGGGCTGAATGACCAGACGGGCGTTGAGCAGGGAGCTGTCGAGGGAATCCCCGGTTTTGTAGCCTTTGGAGGCTGCGTTGGCCGCGGTTACGTCACCCTTGAGGGAGGCACCGCCGATTTTACCGCCGCCGTCATCCATCTGCATGTAGTAGCGCACGCCGGGAATGATTTTCGTATCACCCGCCGCGATGGCGTAGTTGGCTTCAAGCACGAGGCTGTTTAGCACTTCCGGAAGCATCAGGTAGCTCACTTCCGTGGTCA
>QKHD01000344.1 GCA_003250175.1 Helicobacteraceae bacterium | reverse complement strand
AGCGGCGCGCATCAGGCCCAGGGTGATAGTGCTCTTTTCGCCAAAATACTCCCCGTAGAGACGGTATAGCCGAAGCCTCGTGGCGGCGTCGCCCTCACGCTGAATCTTGGTGCGGGTCTCAAACGGCACATCGGCGTCGTACTCGCCCAGGGCCGTAAACTCCGGAGAGTCCAGGTAGCGGGAGGCGGCAAAGGTTTCGTTATCGACAATAAGTTTAAAGTGCAGATGCTCTCCGGAGAGATCTCCCTGCAGGCGCAGGCGATTGTAATCAAAGGTGTAGCTTTTTCCCAGGGAGTCCTTGGTGTGGTAGAGGAAGTTGGTGTTGTCCAGGGAGAGATCGGAACCCAAAAGCCAGAGGGGCAGCCCCAGCCAGAGCAGCACCCTAGACATGGCTGATCGCCTCCACGGGGGTGTAGCGGTTGACCCGGATAATGGGGTAGAGGGCGCAGAGCAGGTTCATGCCCAGCATGTAGGCCACCCCGCGGAGCACCCCCGTCCAGGTAAAGTCCGCAGGCAGGACCGCCTCGATGATCCCGAAATCACGATACGCCTCCTCGAACTGGGGCAGGTAGATGGGATTAAGCTCAAAGTAGTAGGCCGCACTTCCCCCGATTACCGCGCCCAGCCCCGTGCTGGCCAGACCCAAGATCAGCGTCTCCAGCAGCAAGATCGCTGCCACCTGCCCCGGCGTGGTGCCGATAGCCCGCATGATGCCGATCTCCTTGGTTCGGGAGAAGATGGTCAGCAGCGCATAGATCATCACCACGAAAAAGATGATAATGAGAAAGAGCCACATGGTGGTTTCGCCGCTGATTCGGTCGAACTCCATCGCTTCGATGATGCCGGAGAGGTAGACGTGCCACTCTTCCGCGATGTAGTCCGTTCCGGAGAGGGCGAGGCTGAGGGCGGCGGCGACGCTCTTCGAATCGGCGGGGTCGTCGGGCAGGACGATCACCTGGGTCGCCATCCCGCGGCTTTGCATGAGGCGGTCGAAATAGCTTTTGGAGACAAAGGCGCTGGCCACGTCAAAATCGTGCAGGTGGGTCTGGAAGAGGCCGACCACCTGCAGGTTGTCCGCCGCGAAGGAGTAGTCGGTGGCGTTGGTGATAATGCTGACCGTGTCACCCACCGTCACGCCCAGGCGCTTGGCCAGGTCGCTGCCCATGATAACGGCGTTGCGGTCGGTTGCCTCCAGGTAGCGGCCGCTCTGCATGGCCCGGAAGATACGGGAAAATCGCTTCTCCTCCTCCGGATCGATCCCGGCCAGCATGCCGCCCACGGAGTTTTCCGACCCCGCAAACAGACCAAACCCCTCAAAGCGGATCGTAAAGTCGGCGATTCCGGAGGTGGTGGCCACGGCTTCTTGAACCTGGCGGGTATCAAAGATGAGGTGCTCGTACCCAGGGTCGTCACGGTAATCCTTGTGGGTAATCTGGATGTAACCGGGGTAGATCTCCACGGAATCACGGAAAATCTTGGCGTAGGAGCCGTCCATCAGGGAGGTGTAGAGAATAAAAAAGGCGGTGCTGACGGTGCTGAGAATCAGGGTAATGATGGTTCGGCGGCGGGCACGAAGGACGTTGCGCCAGGCCAGTTGCAGCAGCATCCTAGCCCCGTTTGTCGTGCAGGATGGCCCCGTCTTTAAGCACGATGGAGCGTTTGGCCTTGGCGATCACCATGGGGTCGTGGGAGGAGAAGATAATGGTGATGTTCTCCTTCTCGTTCAGCGTGCGCATGAGCTCCATGAGGTCTTCGGCGTTTTGGCTGTCGAGGTTGGCGGTGGGTTCGTCCGCCAGAATCAGGGCGGGTTTGCTCGCCACGGCACGGGCGACGGCCACGCGCTGCTGCTGCCCTCCGGAGAGCTGGTCGGGGCGTTTGTTCAGCAAATTGTCGATCCCCAGCTCCCTGGCCACTTCGTCAACCCGTGCGTTACGCTCGGCCTGCGGGCGGCCTTGAAGGGCCATGATGTATTCGATGTTTTCTCTGGCGGTGAGGACGGGAATGAGGTTATAGGCCTGAAAGACAAACCCGATGTGGTTGAGGCGCTCCTTGGAGAGGGCGCGTTCGCTTAGCTCTGTCAGGGTGACGCCGTCTAGGGTAACCTGACCCTGGGTCGGGGCGTCGAGCCCGCCGATAACATTTAAAAGGGTCGATTTGCCCGATCCGGAGGGTCCGGAGATAACGATAAACTCCCCCTTTTCAATGTCCAGATCGATGTCCGTCAATCCGGAGGTCTCCGCCGCCTGACCGATGGCGTAGACCTTCTGGATGTGGCTTAGTTGCAAAAAGGGCATGGGACTCCTTTTAAATTATTGGGCGCGAAACTGCTCCATGGCCCAGGAGACCCGCTCTTCGGGCGGGCGGTAGACCTCGGCGCGGGTTTCGACGGCATGGAGGCGGGGCAAAAGCCCCCGCCCGTTGGCCGCCTGGATGGAGAGGCCGGGGCGGGCGTTAAGCTCCAAAAGCAGCGGCCCGCGGTCACG
>QKHD01000119.1 GCA_003250175.1 Helicobacteraceae bacterium | reverse complement strand
AGATCTGAACCAATAAGGAAGAACCATGAAACGAGTCGGTGCGCACGTCAGTGCCTCCGGAGGGGTGGAAAACGCTCCGGAAAATGCCCATAAGATCGGGGCGAAGGCCTTTGCCCTCTTTACCAAAAACCAGCGCCAATGGGCGGCCAAGCCGCTGGAAAGCAAGAGCATCGATCTTTTCAAGGCACGTTGCGAAGCCTATGGGTTTGAACCCCGCCACATTCTTCCCCACGACAGCTACCTGATTAATCTGGGCCATCCGGATGAGGACAAGCTGCAAACCTCCCGAGACTCCTTTATCCACGAGATGGAGCGGTGTGAACAGCTGGGGCTGGTGCTGCTCAATTTCCACCCCGGAAGCCACCTGAACGAAATCAGCGAAGAAGCGAGCCTGGACAGGGTGGCAGAGTCCATTAACATCGCCTTGGACAGGACCACCAGCGTCACTGCCGTCATTGAAAACACCGCAGGGCAGGGGAGCAACCTGGGGTACAAATTCGAGCACCTCGCGCACATTATCGACAAGGTCGAAGACAAGTCCCGCATCGGGGTCTGCCTCGATACCTGCCACACCTTTGTCTCCGGATACGATCTGCGAACCAAAGAGGCTTATGAAAAAACCATGGCGGAATTTGACAAGATTGTGGGCAGCACCTACCTGCGCGGCATGCACCTCAACGACTCCAAACCGGGGCTGGGGGAGAAAAAAGACCGCCACGACTCCCTGGGCAAGGGCAAGATCGGGCTGGATGCCTTCGGCTTCATTATGAACGACCCCCGCATGGAGGAGATCCCCATGGTACTTGAAACCATCGACGAGACGATCTGGAGCGAAGAGATCGCCCTTTTGTACTCCCTGGTGAAATAAGGGGCAGCCGTGGGGGTTTTGGTGCACATCTGCTGCTCCGTTGACAGCAGCTACTACCTCCGGAAACTCCAAGAAGAGCTGCCCGGCGAAGAGCTGGTGGGCTTTTTTTACGACCCCAACATTCACCCCTACAGCGAATACTACCTCCGCATGATCGACGCCAGACGCAGCTGCGAACGGCTGGGCATTGCCTTTGTGGAGGGTGAGTACGACGTGGCCGGATGGCTGGAGGCTGTGCGCGGGTTTGAGACAGAGCCCGAAAAGGGCAAACGCTGCACCGTCTGCTTTGACAACCGCCTGGAAACGAGCGCCAAAGAAGCGCAAAAAAGGGGGCTGGACAAGGTCACCACCACCCTGCTCATGAGCCCCAAAAAAGACCTCACCACCCTGGAGCGGGTATCCCTCTCGTTGCAAAAACGCTACGGGCTGGAATTTTTCGTCAAGGACTTCCGTAAAAACGGCGGCACCCAGGCGCAGTTTGCCCTCTCCAAGGAGGAGCAGAACTACCATCAGAACTACTGCGGATGCCTCTTTGCCCTGCATGATCAGAGAGAGCAGCAAGAACGGGTCTGCAGCGAGCTGATGAGCCCCGTCGGCGGCGAAGTACTGCCTGGAAGCATCGACGAGCGGGTGGCGCTTTATGAAAAACGCATGGTTCTCGAAGCCTCCGGAATTCCCTATAAAATCACCCGCGAGCGGTTTCGAAACTACCGCCTTTTGGAAGGGTGGGTCAAGCTCAAGGGGCAGGTGATTCCCGCCTTTTTTCTTCCCGATGCCAAGGTGGGGCGTACCCGGCAAAAACTAAAAATCGAATGGAGCCATGAGGATCAGGCCCATGCCAACCGGGACGGTATTCGTTTCGTAACCCTTGAAAGATTGAATCAAACCATAAATTCCACTTATACGTCCGTTGCCGAGCTCATGGCCAACCCTCCGGAATATGACCGCCAGATCGAAGCCAGAGAAACCCTGACCCAAAGCCGTGGGGGCCTCTCTCCGGTGATCGTGGTCGACCGGCTTTTTGAGGGGGGCTTCGAGATTCATTTGGTGACACGGTTTTACGAGGACACAAGAGAGTTTTTAGTCGCTTTGAGATAGAATTAACAAATTTTTCCAAAGGGTAAATCCGTATGTTAGATGTGACACAGATTCAGAAAATCCTACCCCACCGATACCCCTTCCTGCTCGTCGACCGCGTAACCAATATCGAAACGGGCGTCAAAATCGAAGCGTACAAAAACGTCTCCATCGCCGAACCGGTCTTTCAGGGACACTTTCCGGACCACCCCATCTACCCCGGCGTGATGATCCTTGAGGGTATGGCCCAGGCCGGCGGGATCCTCGCTTTTTCCCAGAGCGAAGGTGTCAACATCGAAGAGAAAGTCTTCTACTTCACCGGCATCAACGATGCGAAATTCAAACGCCCCGTCCGCCCCGGCGACCGTCTGGACTATGTCATCAGCATCAAGAAAAACCGTGGACCGATGTGGGTCTTTGACGGCAAAGCGTACGTAGACGGCGAACTGGCCAGCGAAGCGGAGCTTAAAGCCATGGTGGTGGATAAATAACGTGAGCGGCATCCATCCATCAGCCATTATCGAAGAGGGCGCCGTACTCGGC
>QKHD01000296.1 GCA_003250175.1 Helicobacteraceae bacterium | reverse complement strand
AATATACGGCAGCTGTTTTCAATCACCGCCAGCATCTTTGCCAGTTCGTTCAGGTCCCTCGCATGGGCATAGACCCCATAACCTCGAATGACCATGAGGTTGAGGTCCGTTTCATAAAAATAGCGGCTGATCTCCACCTCGGCCCGATCATACCAGTCGTCATAGCTTTTGGGATCGTAAATTTTGACCTCCGGAAACATTTGATAGCCGAAATAATCCGCCGGTTCGATGGTCTCGTGTAGCATGGAGTAGCTCATGGTATAAGGCGGCAGCGCATAGAGAATGTACTTGGCATCGGCCACCTGGGTGTATATCTGGGAGTGGATGTGTGAATCGATGCTCGCATCACGCCAGCGGTAATCCTGGTTGTGATAGAGCAAAAGGAAATCCTCCGGATCGAGGTCGTCGAAAATTGCCTCTTTGCGGTTGATGATAAACTTGTTCATCTCGACCCGTGCGGACATGGAGCCGTGATAAATCCCCAGCATGTCTTTTCGGAAGAGTGATAGTGCCACCTGCTTGAGCTCTTTAACCAACATCGTTTCCATCATCAGGCCCCCGCTTCCATCGTAATTACAAATTGCGTATTGTTACCATTTTTTTCATAAAAAATCGACCCGTCCATGTGGTTTTCCAGGGTCATCTTGGCGATAAACAGCCCCATGCCGATCCCCTCACCCTGATCTTTGGTGGTGAAATAGGGTTCAAAAATACGGCTGCTAAGCTCCGGAGCGATCCCGCAGCCGTTATCCTCAAAGCGTACATAGACCCGTTTGTCCCGTTTTTCCAGGGTGATATGAATATGGGGTCGGTACCCCTCTTCCGTATCCTTGAGGCGCTCCATGGTGGCATCGATGGCGTTGTTGAGCAGAATAATCATGATCTGCTCAAATTCGTTGCGTATACCCTTAACGGTGTAGACCTGATCGTTTTCATATTGGACACGGATGTCGATGCCGTGTTCCGCACAGCGATAGGAAAGCATCGTTCGGGCATAGCGCACCGCCTTGAGGACATCGATCGGCTCCTTTTCCGCACTGCGTAAAAAGAAGCTCCGGAAGTGGTCGATGGTCTCGGACATGGCCTGAATCTGCTTCATGCCGGTTTTGACCGCCTCTTTGATATAGTTTTCGTCCAGCTCGCCAAAAGCGTAGGCGTCTTCGATATCCTGCAGCTGGATACCCAGCGCGTTAAGGGGTTGGCGCCACTGGTGGGAGATGGAGATAATCAGTTCGCCCATGGAGTTGAGTTTGGCCTGCTGCATAAGCAGCTTTTCATTTTTCAGGCGCTTGCCGCTCTCATCCTCTACCCGCTGCTCAAGTGTGGCGTTGAGGTGTTCGAGTTGATGTTTGAGGCGCAGCTCTTTGTAGTAGATGTAACCCGCCGCCGTCAAGAGCACCAAAACACCCATAAAGAGCCAGAAGTTCCGCTCCCTACTCTCATGAATCAGTTGATCCAGCATGCTGGTGTAGTGCAGGCTGAAGGATTTAAACATCGTCTCCAGATGAATCTCACCCACCTCTTTTTGAATCTTGAGCAAGCGTTCTTTTTGCTCCCTGACCGTTTTGGCGTGAATAATCATCTCGCGGATGTAGGGTTCAAGGGCCGGAGTTTTTTCCTGCAGATTCTGCAAGGTCAGGATGTAGCCGGCAAAATCCTCTTCCTGGTAGTTGTCCTGGAAAAGAGAGTAAAAAACATAGGTCATGAGATCCGTGGCGGCCTCGGACATCATCTTTCGGGTAGCCAGCGGCAGAGAAAGGGTGGCCATATGCTCCTTAAAGGCCTCATAACGCCCCGGAAGATAGCGCAGGGAGTTAACGGCTACTGCTTTGTAGGCCTTGTGACGCTCCAAGAGTTTCTGGCGGGTCTGGGTCGATTCGCGAATCGCATCCAGTTCGTTGCGCAGGCGCTTTTTCTCCATGACGGGAATCCCGGCATCATCCTTCAAGGAGGAATCGAGGAAGTTAAAAAGCTCCCGCTGACGGTGCAGGATGGTTACGCTCCGGTCGTTGTTATGGTGAAAAAACTCCATGGAAAAGAGGGCGCGGTTTTCTTGTTCCAGAAGCATGAGCTCATTGATGCTGAGAATAATCTCCTGATGGAACTCCCGCTCGTTGGAGTGGGTTTTGACAAAAACGTAGGAGAAAATTCCAAGGATCAGCAGCAATACCGCAGGTAGGATCCAGGCATTTCGGGAAAAAAAGCTCTTAATCGGCGGCATGCAGCTCTCCGTTCAGGCTTTGTAAAAAGGCGACGATTGCCCCGATCTCCTCCGGAGTCAGTTCGATACCCAGTTGGTGATAGCCCATCATCCGAACCGCCTCTTCAAGTTTGGGAACCTCGCCCGTGTGAAAATAGGGAGAGGTTCGTGCCACATTTCGCAAAGACGGCACCTTCACGTAGTATCGGTCCTCTTCATCCTTGGTCTGGAGGTAACGGCCCAAAAAGCTCTCACCAATCTCCCGATTGGGGATTACCGCCCCAAATCGCTGGTACTG
>QKHD01000181.1 GCA_003250175.1 Helicobacteraceae bacterium | reverse complement strand
GGAGCAGATTCCTGCGGGTGTCGTTTCCGAGCCGGTACAGACCCAGGCCTTTCAGCGGGTGATGCAGGCGATGCTGCAGCATGTCCAGACCTCCGGAAAGGGCGAAGCCGACCAGGGCGACCTGCTGGCCTCACTCTTTGACGAAGAGGAGTCCTATGGCATCTATCTGCTCAAAATGCAGGGGATCGAACGGGTCGATATTTTGGAGAGCATCTCCCACACCGACATCAAAGAGCTGGGTGACGAACCTGCCACGTTCGATGAATCCGGAGAGGATAAAAAGGATAAAAGCTACCTAGCCGAGTTTGCCAGAGAGCTGGTGGCCGACGCGGAAGCGGGTCGGATCGATCCTATCATCGGGCGCGATACGGAGCTGGAGCGTACCATTCAGGTGCTCTGCCGCCGCAAGAAAAACAACCCGCTCTTTGCGGGTGAACCGGGTGTGGGTAAGACGGCCATTGCCGAAGGGCTGGCCCTTAAAATCGCCCAGGATGAGGTGCCGGATATCTTAAAAGGTTCCCGCGTCTATGCGCTGGATATGGGCACGCTGGTCGCCGGAACCAAATACCGGGGGGATTTTGAAAAGCGTCTCAAGGGCGTAATCAAAGAGGTGCAGAAGTCACCGAAAAACATCCTCTTTATCGACGAGATTCACACCCTGGTCGGTGCGGGCAGCTCCGGAAATGGTGCCATGGATGCTTCTAATATCCTTAAACCGGCTCTCGCCTCCGGAAAGATGAAGTGCATCGGGGCGACCACCTTTGCGGAGTACCGCAGCTTTTTTGAAAAGGATCGGGCGCTGAGCCGACGCTTCCAGAAAATCGATGTTCCGGAGCCCAGCGTGGAAGAGACGGTACAGATTCTTAAGGGTCTGAAATCCAAATACGAAGAGCACCACGGGGTCAAATACCCGGTCAGCGTCCTGCGCTCCGCGGCGGAGCTTTCCGCCCGGTTTATTAACGACCGCTTCCTTCCGGACAAGGCGATCGACGTTATCGATGAAGTGGGCGCCTCCTTCCACCAACTGCCCAAATCCCGGGCCCGTTCCACGGTGACCAAGCACGACATCGAGCGGGTTGTCTCCATGATCGCCCGTGTTCCGGTTAAAGAGACGGGCGGTGAGGATAAAGAGCGCCTGCGCAGCCTGGAGCTGGACCTCAAGCACAAGGTCTATGGACAGGATCAGGCCATTACCGTCCTCTCCCGCGCCATCAAACGGGCCAAGGCGGGGCTTTCCCACCCCAACAAGCCGCTGGGTTCCTTCCTCTTTGCGGGGCCGACGGGTGTGGGGAAAACCGAGGTTTCCAAGCAGCTGGCCAAGATTCTGGGCGTTCACTTCGAACGCTTCGACATGAGCGAATACATGGAGAGCCACACCGTCTCCCGCCTGATCGGGGCACCGCCCGGTTATGTGGGCTTTGACCAGGCGGGGCTGTTGACGGAGTCGATCCGCAAGCACCCCTATACGGTGCTGCTGCTCGACGAGATCGAAAAGGCCCATCCGGAGATTCTGAACATTCTGCTGCAGGTGATGGACAACGCCTCCCTGACCGACAACAACGGGGTCAAGGCGGACTTTAGAAACGTCGTGCTGATCATGACCTCCAACGTCGGGGCGACGGAAGGCAACGTGATGGGCTTTAACTCTGTCCAGGCCAACCGCAGCGACGAGGCGGTCAAGCGCCACTTTACTCCGGAGTTTAGAAACCGTCTCGATGCCATCGTGCAGTTTGCACCGCTGCCTCCGGAGGTAATGGTCGACATCGTCAACAAATTTATCGACGAGATGGATGCGCAGCTCGAAGAGCGCGGAGTCACCATCGAACTGGATGAGAAAGCCAAGGAGTACCTGGCCGAGAAGGGTTACTCTCCGGAATACGGCGCCAGACCGCTCGGTTTAGTGATTCAGGAAAAGATCAAGGACCCTGTCTCCGACGAGATTCTCTTCGGGCAACTGGAAAAGGGCGGAAAAGTGTCGGTTACCCTCAAGAAAGGTGAGCTGGCCTTCAGTTACGAGCCAAAATCTTGATACGGGTTCGGGAGTATCCGCCCCTTTATCTGCTCGACGAGAGCTGTCGGTTTCCCGATCCCAGACAGATCGGCGAAGAGGACCTGGTCGCCGTGGGCGGCGACTTGTGTCCGGAGCGTCTGATCAAAGCCTACCGCCAGGGAATCTTTCCCTGGTTTATCGAAGAAGATCTGGTCTACTGGTTTAGCCCGGACCCACGCCTTATTATTATCCCCGGAAAACTCACCATCTCCAAATCCCTTGCCAAAAACCTGCGTAACGGTCGCTTTGACGTGCGGATGGATACGGATTTTTGCGGAGTGATCAACCGCTGTGCCGGGATCAAGCGCAAGGGAGAAGACGGCACCTGGATTTCCGAAGAGTTTATCCAGGGGTTTTGCTCCCTCTTCGAGATGGGGGTGGCCCACTCCTTCGAAACCTACCACGAGGGGCGTCTGGTGGGCGGTCTGTATGGGTTGCAGATCGGCAAAGCTT
>QKHD01000098.1 GCA_003250175.1 Helicobacteraceae bacterium | reverse complement strand
ACACGAACAGTACGGCGTCGGGGTCTTCCAGGGGCTGGAGCAGGTCTCCGTTTTGGGTGGGGTGCGGGATTTTGCGGCCATCATCTACGCGGGTGAAGACAAACTGCTGCTGCCCGTGGAAAACCTCCACATGATCGACCGCTACGTCGCCGACAGCGGCAACATCCCGCTCGTGGACAAACTGGGCAAGGGAAGCTTCCAAAAGCTCAAGACCAAGGTCAAACAAAAGCTCTACGAAATCGCCGGGGAGATCATCCAGCGTGCCGCGGCGAGGGAGCTGATCGAGGCCAAGCAGATCAAAGAGGAGATCCGGGATCTCTCCGATTTTATCCGCGACTCCGGATTCGAATACACCAAGGACCAGGTGCGCAGCATCGCCGAGATCAAGGAAGACCTGCAAAGCGGCAAGGTGATGGACCGCCTCTTAAGCGGCGACGTGGGCTTCGGCAAGACCGAGGTGGCTATGAACGCCCTCTTCATGACCGTGCGCAGCGGCATGCAGGCGGCCATCATCGTCCCCACGACGCTGCTGTCCAACCAGCACTATCACACGGTTCAGGAGCGTTTCCGACGCTACGACATCGCCGTGGCCAAGATCGACCGTTTTACCACGGCTCAGGAGAAAAAGAACTACATGCAGGGGCTCAAGGACGGCACCTATCAGGTCGCCGTGGGCACCCACGCGCTGCTGGGCGTGCAGTTTAACAACCTGGGGCTCATGATTATCGACGAAGAGCACAAGTTCGGGGTCAAGCAAAAAGAGGAGCTGAAGGAGAAATCCAAGCACCTGCACCTCCTCTCCATGTCCGCCACTCCGATCCCCCGCAGTCTTAACATGGCACTGAGCTCCATCAAGGGCTACAGCCAGCTCAACACCCCGCCCAGCGACCGCGAAGACGTGCGCACCTACGTCAAGGAGTACGACGACAAGCTGCTCAAAGAGGCGGTTCACCGGGAACTGCGCCGGGGCGGGCAGCTCTTTTATGTCTTTAACCGCATCGAAGGGATCGAACAGAAAAAGATCGCTATTCAGAAGATTCTGCCCAAGCTCCGGATTCTGGTGCTGCACTCCAAGGTTGCTGCCACCACCAGCGAAAAAGAGCTGGTCGCCTTTGCCGAGGGCAAGTACGACATGCTTATCTCCACCACCATCATCGAATCGGGCATCCATATGCCCAACGTTAACACGATCATCATCGACGGGGCCAACAACTTCGGTATCGCCGACCTGCACCAGCTGCGGGGCCGTGTGGGTCGGGGCAGCCGCCAGGGCTTCTGCTACTTCCTCATCGAAGACAAAGACAAGCTCACCGACGATGCGAAAAAACGCCTCATGGCCCTGGAGTCCAACTCCTTCCTGGGCTCCGGAGCGGTGCTGGCCTTCCACGATCTGGAGATCCGCGGCGGCGGGAATCTTATCGGCGAAGCCCAGTCCGGACACGTCAAAAATATCGGCTACTCGCTTTATCTGAAGATGCTCGAAGACGCCATCATGGAGCTGAGCAACAAACAAGAGCTCTCCGCCCACGTCGAGACCGCCGAGATCAAGCTGGCGGTTCGGGCCTTTATTACGCCGGAGTACATCGCCGAAGACAAGCTCCGGCTCGATCTCTACCGCCGCCTGAGCCGCTGCAAGAGCACCGTGGCCGTTTACGAACTGGAAGAGGAGATGATCGACCGCTTCGGTAAGCCCGATGAAGACAGCAAGCAGTTCTTGGACATTACCGTCATTAAAATCCTGGCCACGGACAAAAAAATCCAGAGCGTCTCCAACTACGGGCAAAACATCACCCTGCTCTTCCACGGCGGCAAAAAAGAGCTGCTCCAAGCCCCCAGCAAAGATGACGACGATATTCTAAAAACCACCCTCGCCTACCTGCGAAAGTAGTTCGCAGGCCCCATCTATTCGAATTTTTTATGGTTATCGCACGGTAACTTTTTACGGCTAACATCCCAAAAAAGCCACAAAAAGGACACACGATGCGTATCCATAAAAATGACGCTTCCCAGTTGGAAATCCACGGCAATATCAAAAGCCCCGAGCATGTCGAAACCCTCCGGAGCCACATTGACGAACTCCTGCACGCCAAACTGCCCACGGTTCACCTGATGATCCACGACTCCTTCTCCATCACCTCCTCGGTGATCCATTTTTTTAGCGAGCTGGTGCATGCGGGTGACGTGGTGCTCCACATCCAGGCACGGGACCCCAGACTCTACCGCACCCTGGAGAACCTGGGGCTGGTCGAATCCTTTAACGTCCGCCTCGCGGCGTAAGGGCTCCGATGATTCCACGCCTTCTACCTGCCACCTATGCCCGCCGTTTTCAAAGCGGCATCGGGCTGCTGGGGCTGACCTTTGTGGCCACGGCCCTGCTCTTTTTCTCCTATTTTTCCCAGATCGACGCCTACCAGACGAGTGAGGAGAAGAACTCCCGGCACCAGATGGAGGAGAACCTCGCCATCCAGGAGCTTAACCAAAACGCCCTCGCCTTTTTTGAACGT
>QKHD01000195.1 GCA_003250175.1 Helicobacteraceae bacterium | reverse complement strand
CGAAGACCAGCTCGCCTTCCTCGCCCGTATCGCCAAAGAACGCAACGCACTAGAAGGTGAAACGATTATTACCGAAGGGGAGATCGGGCAGAGCATGTACATCATTGCCGCGGGACGGGTGAAGATTTTATCCGGAGGGGTAGAGCTGGCGGTTTTAAAAGAGCGGGAGGTGTTCGGCGAGCTGGCCGTGCTCGATCCGGAGCCCCGCTCCGCCACGGCGGTGGCGGCGGAACCCTCCTTGCTGTACGAGGTTTCCGAATCGGGGCTTTATGAGCTCATGGCCGACACGCCCCAGGTCATGCAGGGGATTATCCGGGTATTGTGCCGACGGCTGCGCAGCCGCTAGGCTACAAAATCCACCCAAATACCACAAAAAGCAGCGCCGCGATCGCGCCGCTTAAAAGGGCGTAGGGCAGCTGGGTGTTGACGTGGTCGATGTGGTCGCATCCGGAGGCCATGGAGGAGACGATGGTAGTGTCGCTAATCACCGAGCAGTGGTCTCCGAAAACCCCTCCGGAGATGACGGCCGCGACAACTAAGGGGATGTGGGCATCGAGCCCCACCGCCATGTGGATGGCGATGGGCATCATGATGCTAAACGTCCCCCAGCTGGTTCCAGTGGAAAAGGCGATGATTCCCGCCATGACGAAGACGATCACCGCCACCAGGTGGGGGCTGACGATGCCCTGGGCGACGTGGGCCAGGTATTCGCCCGTCTTCATGTCGCCCGTCAGCGCCCCGATGGCGAAGGCGAAGATCAAAATGGCCACCACGGGAAACATGGCCGAGCTGCCGCGGTTGACGTGGCTGATAAAATCATCCAGCTGCATCACCCCCTTGATCCGGAAGAAAACCCCGCTGAAAACGACGCTGCCAAGCACCGCCCAGAAGATCGCCGTCGAACCGCTGCCCTTGAGCATATCGCCCTCGCCCGTAATCAAAAGCCCCATGGGTACCATGATGATGAGCACAGCCAGGGGAAGGATCATGTTCCAGATATCCGGACGCACCCCCTGGGCGGCATCCAGCCCCATCATGCTCTCATCCATCACCGGTCTGGCACCGTCGCGCAGGAGCTTGCCCTGCTCCTTGGCGCGGATCTCCGCCCGTTTCATGGGGCCGAAATCTTTGCCCGTCCAGATAATCACCAGCACGGTCAGCAGCGCCGCGATGGCGTAGAAGTTGAGCATTACCGCCTGGGCCAGGATGTCGATCGCCTGTCCGGAGATGACCCCCGCCGTAATCTGGGCGGTAATCAGCCCCAGCAGCAGCGCACCCCAGGCGTTAAAGGGGATCATGGAGCAGACCGGAGCGGAGACGGAGTCGCAGACATAGGCCAGCTTTTCGCGTGGAACCAGGCAGCGGTCGGTGAGCGGTTTGGCCACCGTTCCGGAGACCAGCGCCGTGATGGAAGACTCCACAAACATCGCGATCCCCGTAAAGTAGGCCAGCAGCAGCGCCCCGCGCCGGCTCTGCACACCGGCAAAGCGGCGGCTGACCACGTCGATAAACCCGGCCACCCCTCCGGAGACGGTAATAAGCACGATAATGGCACCGACCAGAAAAGCAAAAAAGATCACCTTGACGACCCAGGCTTCGGCAAAGACGGCGATGAGGCGTTCGAGTGCGGCGTTAAGCGCCGTAAAGAAGGAGAAGTCCGCCATGATCCACTCCCCTAAAAGGATGCCCCCGAAGAGGGCAATGTAGATCTGGCGGGTCAGAAGGGCAAAGAGGATGGCCGCCAGGGGCGGCACGAGGCTTAGAAAGCCGTACTCCATTAAAGCTCCGCGTCGGCGAAGGCAGCGATACGGCCGCGGAGAACCTTGGTCATGGTAATGCCCGCAACGATGTCGCTGGTCTTGGCATGCTTGAGCATGACGGAGAGGGCGTTGTTGTATTTGGAAAGGTGCGGGTGGTCGATCTGGTTGAGGTCACCGATGATGATGACTTTGCTGCCTTCGACCACACGGGTCAGCATCAGTTTGTTAACGGACGCGGAGGAGTTCTGCCACTCGTCAAAGATCAAAAAGCCCGTGAGGTTGACCCCACGCATCTGGTTGATGTTGATGACTTCGATGTTGTGGTTGGACATGAACTCTTCGGAGGTTTCGAGATCGATCCCGCTGTCGTGCTTCATCCCCTCTTCGCGCTGAATCTCCTGATAGGTGGCTACCGCGTCGTAGATCGGGTAGGAGAAGACGCCCAGCTTGGCCGTTTCGTCCCCTTTCAAAAAGCCCAGCTGGGCTTCCATGTCACCGGCGGTGACGGTGTTACGGCAGTATTTGATGCCGTTGGCGCGGTTTTCCTTGTCGCGGATATACTCCAGACCGCCCTGCAGGGCCAGCAGGTTTTTACCGCTTCCCGTTACCCCGGCGCAGACGACAATGGGGATATCCGGATCTTGGAGCATGTTAAGGAAGAAGATCTGCTCTTTATTGCGGGGTTTGACCACAAAGTGGCGCAGACGGTCTTCATCGATCCGCTCGAAGTGGCCGTTTTTGTACATCATGAGGATGTGTTC
>QKHD01000393.1 GCA_003250175.1 Helicobacteraceae bacterium | reverse complement strand
AGAATATCCGGCTGGGAGGTTCCGCCGGATACGGGTTCGCGCGCCAGGTCGATACCGTCGGCACCGCCCTCGATAGCAGCCATGTACTGAGCAATGGAGATGTTAGCGGTTTCTTGGGTGTGGTAGCGGATGTGCAGCTTGTCACCCACCAGTTTACGAGCCATCTTAATGGTGTCGTAGATTTTTTGGGGGTTGGCTGTTCCGGAGGCGTCTTTAAAGACAAGGGAGTCATGCGGAATACCCGCATCAAGGAAGCTTCGCAGGGTTTTTTCGTAGAAGGCGACGTCGTGCGCACCTTCACAGCCCGGAGGAAGGTCCATGACGGTGACCGTCATTTCGTGGTGAAGTCCGGCATTTTTGATTGCCTGGGCAGAGTATTCAAGGTTTCGAACGTCATTGAGCGCGTCAAAGTTTCGGATGTGTGAGATACCGTGCTTTGCAAACATTCGAGCATGCAATTCGATCATCTCACGGCTGCCCGTATCAAGGCTCACCGTATTCACACCCCGTGCGAGGGTCTGCAACTTGACATCCGGACCGACCCGTTTGCGGATCTCGTCCATCATGTCAAATGCATTCTCATTCAGATAGAAAAAGAGGGACTGGAAGCGAGCACCGCCCCCTGCTTCAAAGTGTTTGATCCCCGCATCGAGGGCTGACTCGATGGAAGGGAGGAAATCCTTCATCAATACCCGGCCGCCGAAAACGGACTGGAACCCGTCTCGGTAGGTGGTATCCATTACCTGGATGATTTTCTTTGCCATTGCGTTCCTTTACTTTTGTTTGTTCTTATAGGCTTTGACTGCGCCCATAATCGCCGCAACCAGCGCACCGTCGTTACCGGAAGCACTTGGAGCCGTGACCTTGGGAGCCGCAGGCTTTTCCGGGAAAAAGCGGCCGACAATCATTGCCTGGAATTTGATGGCAAATACCATCATGACCAAAAAAGCGAAAACCACGCTCATACCGATAACCATAAACTTGGCGCCTTCGGCAACCAGATTGATTTCCATTCAACTAACTCCTTACGATAACTCGTCTACTTTGATACTGCCCATCACTTCAAACCGGACGGCAGAATCGATTTCCGAGTGGCTGAGCACGACAACATCCAGCGCAAACCGCTCGTAAATCTCTGCAACCTGTTTACGCAGCAGCGGATCGACAATAATGACGACCGGAGCGATACCCCGCTCCAGAACCCGCTTGACCGCTTCACTGGTCTTCTCTACCAACGCATTAATGCCCTTGACGTTCAAGAGCAGATTTCTGACGCCGTTTTGTTCTTGTAGTTTATCCAAAAGTTTCTGTTCCGTCGCTGTGTCAAAGGTGAGTAATTTGATCGTATTCTCTTTGTCTTTATACAGGCTGGTAATGGTTCGAGCCATCTTGGAACGTACCTGTTCGACGATAATTTCAACATTTTTGGTGATCTCCGCCACGTCGGCGATGGTCTCCATAATGGTGAGCATATCCTTGATCGGCACCTTCTCGTGCATAAGGGACTTAAGAACATTGAGAATAAGCCCCATATTGGCTGCCTTGGTAGCATCGTCAACCACGGCCGGGTACTCTTTACGCAGGGATTCGATCAGTTTTTGGACATCCTGACGGGTAATCAGGTCTTCCGCATACTGTTTGACCAGTTCGGAAAGGTGGGTGGTCATCACGGTGGAAGGATCGACAACCGTGTAACCCTTGATGATGGCATCTTCCTTTTTATCCGAATCTATCCAGATCGCATCCAGACCGAAAGCCGGTTCTTTGGTCTTGATCCCATCCACATCATCCACAACCAGGCCGCTGTTCATGGCCAGGAATTTATTGGGGTAAATCTCACCATACCCGATGGAAACACCCTTGAGCTTGATCTCATACTGGTTCGGTTGCAGTTGGAGGTTGTCGCGAATACGCACCTGCGGCATCAGGAAGCCGAATTCCGAAGCGATCTTACGCCGCATGGTCCGGACGCGCTCCAGCAAGTCCCCGCCCTGCGAGGTATCGGCCAGCTTGATCAGTTGGTACCCGAGGTCCAATTCCAAAAGTTCGACTTTGAGAATCTCTTCAAGGGCTTTTTCTTCCTCTTCTTTGATCTGCTGGGGTGATTTTTCCGGCTTTTTCTGCTGGGGCTTGCCATCGGCACCTACGGCACCCGGAGCACCCTTTACACCGGCTTTTGGCTGCACACCTTTTGGTTTCTTTGCCCCTCCGGAGCCGTCGCCAAAACGCTCTTCCACAAAACGGGCCAGGGAACCGTCCTGACTGGTTTTGATCAATACGGCCGCAATAACGAAAAAGAGACCCACAAACCCCAACGAGATCGTCGGCAGACCGGGCACCATGGCAAAGAGGATCATAACGCCACCGACGATCAAAAGGACCTTGTAGTCGTCGCTCAGCTGTTTGAGCACGCCTTCGGCAAAGTTCTTCTCCTCCTGTTTACTGGCGCGTGTGATGGTGATACCGGTGGCCGTTGCCATGAGCAGTGCCGGAATCTGCCCCACCAGACCGTCGCCGATGGTCAGAATCGTAAAGG
>QKHD01000118.1 GCA_003250175.1 Helicobacteraceae bacterium | reverse complement strand
GTTGCGTCCACACTGTCACGAATCGGGGATGCCCCGATCACCAAGCCGAAGGATCTCTCCTTCGGCCACTATTGTACCCCTATCTCTTTTTCCCTGGCAAAAGAACTCAAGCAATCTCCCCATGCTATTGCGCAGGAGTTGTGTGCAAAACTGGCACACGACGAGCTGTTTGACAGCGTCAATGCCGTGTCCGGATTTGTCAATTTCAAACTAAGCGATACGTTTTTAGATAGCTTCGCTACCGATGCACTAACCAGCGGACCGAACTATGCCAAGGAAAATCTCCAAGGCCGTATCATGGTGGAGTATGTCAGTGCCAACCCGACGGGCCCACTGCATATCGGCCATGCGCGCGGTGCCGTCTACGGTGACGTACTGGTCCGTGTCGGGCGTCATTTGGGCTATGACATTACAACGGAGTACTACGTCAACGATGCCGGTAACCAGATCAAACTGCTGGGCGACTCCCTCTTTGCCAGCGGGCAAAAGTATGTCCTCGGCATGGACGTGGAGCTTCCGGAGGGTTCCTATAAGGGCGAATACATCATCGATGCCGCCAAGGAAGCTGCGGAACATTTTGGTCCGGATATCTTCAAGGACGAGAGTCGTATCGACGAACTGGCCTGGTGGGGCAAAGAGAAGATGCTGGGGATCATCCAGAGCACCCTCAAAGCCGCCCGCATCGAGTTTGACAGCTATGTGAGTGAAAAAGAGGTCTTTACCCGCTGGGATTCGGTCTACGAAGACCTGAAGGAAAAGGGCGGACTCTACACCCAGGAAGACAAGGTCTTTTTAAAATCCTCCCAATACGGCGACGGGCACGACCGTGTCGTTGTACGGGATAACGGAATTCCGACCTATCTGGCCGGTGATATCGTCTATCACGATGACAAGTTCAAACGGGGCTTCGACCACTATATCAATATCTGGGGTGCTGACCACCATGGTTATATCGCCCGAGTGAAGGCGGCCATCGAGTTCCTTGGTTATGACAGCAACAAGCTGGAAGTCATCCTTTCGCAGATGGTAGCTCTTTTGAAAAACGGCGAGCCGTATAAGATGAGCAAGCGTGCCGGGAACTTCATCCTCATGGGTGATGTGATCGAGGACATCGGAATCGATGCCCTTCGCTTTATCTTCATGACGAAAAAGAGCGACACACACCTGGATTTTGACGTCGAAACCCTGAGCCACGAAGACAGCTCCAACCCGGTCTACTACGTCAACTACGCCCACGCACGGATCAAATCCGTCTTCACCAAACTGGGAAAAAGCGAAGAAGAGGTCTACAACGTCAAGCTGGAAAACCTCTCCGACGATGCCAAAGAGATGCTCTTCCAGGCTTTGGTGCTTCCGGAGGTGTTGGACGATGCCTTCCACAGCCGTAACCTGCAGCTGCTGACCGATTATCTCTACCGCCTGGCCTCCCGTTTTCACCGGTTCTATACGGAAAACAAGGTTGCCGGCAGCGACAATCAGGATCAGCTGCTGAAAATCTTTGCCATGGTGGGTCTGACCATCCGAACCGCTATGGGGCTGCTTGGCATTACCGCCAAAGACAGAATGGAACGTGAGTAACTTCCGCACTACCCCTCCCAAAGTCTACTTCAAAACCTTCGGGTGTCGAACCAACCTCTTCGACACCCAGGTGATGATCGCCAACCTGAAAACCTACGACATTACCCAGGACGAAAACGAAGCAGATGCCATCGTCATCAACTCCTGCACCGTCACCAACAATGCCGACAGCGGTGTACGTAACTACATTAATCAGGTCAAGCGCAAAAATCCCAAGGCCAAAATCTACTTTACCGGATGCGGCGTAAGTACCCAGGGCGAGATGCTTTTTGAGGAAAAAAACCTGGATGGGGTCTTCGGCCACTCCGAGAAAGAAGCCATCGAAACGATGCTGGCCAAAGAGGAGCGCTTTTTCGAACTGGGTGATCTCAAGCATATCGACCAGACGGTCGTCAGCGAATTTGTGGGGAAAAGCCGGGCTTTCATCAAGGTACAGGAGGGATGTGATTTTGAATGCAGTTACTGCATTATTCCCTCCGTACGTGGTTCGGCCCGCAGCCTGGATGAAGCGGTCATTATTGAGCAGGTCAATATCCTGGCCCAAAACGGGTTTAGCGAGTTTGTTCTGACGGGTACGAATGTGGGCAGTTACGGTCGGGACAAGGGCACCTCCATGGCCCAGCTGCTCCGGAAACTCAGCCAGATCAAAAACGTCAAACGTATCCGCCTGGGAAGCCTGGAGCCGATACAGATCGATGCGGCCTTTATGGAGCTGTTGGATGAACCCTGGATGGCCAGGCACCTGCACATCGCCATCCAGCATGCCCATAACACGATGCTGGAAAAGATGGCCAGACGTAACCGCTTCGAGAACGATCTGGAGCTTTTTAACGGCCTGAGCGAACGGGGCTATGCATTGGGCACCGACTTTATCGTCGGCTTTCCCGGCGAGACCGATGCCATCTGGCAGGAAACCATGCAACATATTGCCCAACTCCCCCTCACCCATATCCATGCCTT
>QKHD01000132.1 GCA_003250175.1 Helicobacteraceae bacterium | reverse complement strand
GTTCTGCACATTGCAGCCGTTAAAGCTCCGGGCTTTGGCGACCGACGCAAAGCGATGCTTCAGGATATCGCGATTCTTACCGGCGGCAGCGTGATCAGCGAAGAGATCGGTGCCACGATGGAAGGCGCAACCCTGCAAAACCTGGGTCAGGCAGCCCGCGTGGTGATCGAAAAAGAGAACACCACCATCGTCGGCGGCAAAGGTGACAAGGGTGCCGTTGAAGGCCGAATCAGCCAGATCCGTGCCCAGATCAACGAAACCAGCTCCGATTACGACCGCGAAAAACTGCAAGAACGTCTGGCCAAACTGACCGGCGGCGTTGCGGTGATCAAAGTCGGTGCAGCAACCGAGACCGAAATGAAAGAGAAAAAAGACCGCGTGGACGATGCGCTGAGCGCCACCAAAGCGGCGGTAGAAGAAGGCGTGGTCATCGGCGGCGGTGCCGCTCTGATCCGTGCAACTTCTGCCGTCAAGCTGAACCTCTCCGGAGACGAAGCGATCGGTGCCGAGATTATCAAGCGTGCGGTCAAAGCCCCTCTGCGACAGATCGCGGAAAATGCCGGATTTGACGCAGGCGTCGTCGCCAATGCCGTCGAAACGGCCAAAGACGCCAACACCGGCTTCAACGCGGCAACCGGCGAATACGTCGACATGTTCAAAGAAGGGATCATCGACCCCACAAAAGTCGAGCGTATCGCTATCCAAAACGCGATCTCCGTCGCCAGCCTGCTGCTGACCACGGAAGCCACCGTCAGCGAAATCAAAGAAGACAAACCAGCAATGCCGGACATGGGCGGCATGGGTGGAATGGGCGGCATGATGTGAGACGCGTAAATAAATGACACCTGCGTGTCATTTATAGCGTCGAAACCGGAGCGGTGAGCAAACTTGCTCCCGCGAAGGCAGGTGCCCGATGAAGCCGAAGGCTGAATCGCTGACACCGAGTACTAACACATCCAACTCCTGAAAAGGTTCTACTCCAAGAACCACCGAAGGAAGCTGTTCGAAGCCTTCGGGCTTCGCTGACAGCTTTTTTCAAACTCTTCTAGTTCCGTTTCTTTCTTTTTACCCGACAACCCTATCCCCATGTGCCATCGGCGCAGAACAGACTAAAAAGACCAAATCCTCTTCCTCTTCATTGCGCAGCCTATGTAAAACTCCGGCAGGTACATGCAGCCCCTGATTGGGCGTGATCTTGTGCACCGTGGTTTCCGTCTCCATCATTGCGATTCCGGAGAGTATGTAAAAAAACTGTGCCGCTTTTTCATGGTAGTGGCGCACTTCGGCACCTCCGGAGGGAACCCGCTCTTGGATGATGCTAAGCCCCGGTGATTTAAGCAGGTGCCAGCCGTCGCAGCCCTCTCCCCAGACGTAGTGTTCCGTGTTTGCGGTGGAAACAACGTTCATCATGCTTGCTCCTTATGAGGTTGTCGCTGGTTGATTGTAGCGGCCCAATGCCAAAACATCTCCGGAGGCTCGTATAAAAGTAAAAACGTTAACGGTTGTTGGAAGAGGCGGTGCATCCGGAGCGTGATCTCCGGATGGCGTGGTTTAGAGCTCGTCTTTAAATTCAAAGCCCTGGGCCCGGAGGTTTTGGGCCACTTTTCGGTAGGGAACCCCGCTGTAGAGTCCTCCGACCAGCTCGTTGTAGGATGGCAGCTGCCCCATGCCGTTGGTTTCGCGGTAGTGGCGGATCATCCCTTCGTAGCGGGCCGTGCCCTCCTTGACCGCTTCGGTGTCGTAGCGGTCTGGCATGGCGAAGCTCTCCAGGGGCATTCTGGGTTTAAGCGGCACCGTTTTGCTCTGGGGCGTCGGCACGCCGATGGTGCTGCCCACGATGGGAAACGTCTTGGGCGGAAGACCCAGCAGACGGATCATCGTCTCCGGATCGTTGCGGATCGCCCCGATGGCCGTCGTGCCGTAGCCCAGGGCTTCCGCCGCCGTCTGCAGGGCCATGAGCATGATTCCCGCATCGACGGCGCCCACGAGGATCCCTTCGGCGGACTGCTCGATCACCTGGGTTTTTCCCATCGCTTCGACGGCATGGGCGGTGCGGTTAAAATCGACCACGACGCAAACGAAGACATCGGCCGTCTCCACCTGCTTCTGCCCGCCGCACAGCTCGGCGATCTGGCGGATTACCTCCTTATCCCGCGTATAGACCAGCGAGCTCTGCTGGGCGTTGTTGGAGGTTGGTGCACGCTGGGCAGTTTCGAAGATGCGCTGCAGGTCGTCGTCGCTTACCTGCTCGCCCGTAAACTGCCGGATCGACCGGCGCCCCTGGAGTTGGGCGATGACGGGATTCATTGGAAGTTCTCCTGCAGGGTTTTTTCCAGACGCGCCAGCTCTGTTTCGATCTGCATATCGCCCTTGTAGATGTCGTGAATGGAAAAGCTCTTCAGCGGGGAGAGGCCGCAGAACTGAAAGGTCTTGTGTGTGGCGATATTGGCCTGATCCATGCTCAGGCCGTCAAAAAACCCGTTCGGGTTGTCAAACTGGTCGGCCGGGCAGTTGTAGGTGAGGGAGAGCATGTAGCTTTT
>QKHD01000341.1 GCA_003250175.1 Helicobacteraceae bacterium | reverse complement strand
ATGATTGAGCGTCCGGAGCTGATCGTGCTCAACCGTGCCACCGGAGCCATCAGCCGACAGCGCGACAGCTGGGTCAGCGGCAAACCCTTCCGGATCAAAGAGACCTATTACACCGCCAGCGCCGTTCAAACCGCCAATGACCGAACCGAATACGGATTGGTTGATGCCTCGCTGAACCTGCTGCCCGGAACGGCCTCCAAGTTTGTCAACGATATCCGAGGCGGGGAGATTCTCTATTTTGATATTCCCCAATCCTTTGACGAAGCGGTGCTCTATCAGGGAAGTCGCCGCATCGGTACGGTCAACTCCACCGCCATGCTGGATGGTGAGGGCGTCGCATACTATTTTGTCCAGAAGGAGAAGCACCGTATTCTCTACCGGGGTACGACCCCGCTGCTGATGCTCAAGGGTTACTGGTCGAAGCTGGTCGATATTACGGAGGAGGGCATCTATTTCGTGGCCCCCACCCGCTACGGCTCCGGACTCTACCGCTATCAAAACGGAGAGGTGGTTCGGGTGAGCAAAGGTGATAATATTCTCGATGCTCGGGTGATCAACGGTTCGTTTTTTGTGGCCGAATGCGTGGAGGCGGATGGCTATGCCTACCGTCTGGCCCGTTTTGACACACCCGCCGACGAGACCCCTCCGGAGATTATCTACCCCTTTGAAAATCGCCAACCCAAGGTTTTTGAAACGCCATTGCAGACACTTCCGGAGCGATCCACCTATGGCGAAATCCGTGACATGCACTTTAATATGCTCTACCCCTACATCTATATCTCCAGCAAAGAGGAAGACTCCTACGTCTCCTTGCAGGCACTCTTTTCCGACCCGCTCTATACCAACACACTGACCCTGGGGTATCAGCTGGAAAACAATGACTCCACCTTCTCCCTGGCGTATGCCAATGACCGGTACTGGCTCGGTTTCGGCTTTGGGGTCTATGGGATTGACAGCTACGAAGAGCGTCCGGAGTGGGCGCGGGATTACGGCGGTTATGCCTATATTACGGCACCGCTTTACCGGGCCGGGCGAACCGACCTGCGCCTGAATCTGTACGGTTACATGGACGATGAGATTAAAGAGCGCAATCCGCTGATCGCCTCCCTGGAGTATGCTTACACAGAAGATTACGGTCTGGGGATGAAAGCGGCCCACAGCTGGAGTGCGTCGCTCTATGGCAAGGATGACCGGGACGAGAGCATCTACGGGGGCAAGGCGGCCATGGGGCACAACCTGGGGTGGGAGAGCTACCTGAGTCTGGACGCGCAGATTACCACGTCGACCTTTGTGGGCAGCAAGCTGACGGGGGATCGTACCCTTTACGAAGACAGCACCGATTTCTTTCTTATCGGGCAGGATCGCACCTATTATGCGCAAACAATAAGCCAAGTTGGTATAGGATTAGAGAAAGTGATCTACGTGAACGGCTATTTTCTCTACTTCCCGATTTCGTTGCGCAGGGAATCGCTCTTTGCCCGGTATGACCGGGTAAGGCTGGAAGGAAGAAGCGGACAAAAGCTTTTCATCGATCAGAGCATAATCGGAATGAATTTTGATTGGCTCTTGCTGCACAAGCTGCCGTTGGTTTCCTCACTGATGTATGTAACCAACAGCGACTCGAGCGAAGATTACCAGGTGATCTTCGATATCGGGTACAAATTCTGACTTAGGGCGACAATGATAGATGTGGATTTGAGTACGATCTCCGTTTTATACGTGGAAGACGAAGATGCAATTCGCGAAAGCCTCTCACGATTTCTCAAACGCCGGGTGGGCGAGCTGTTTGAGGCAAGAAACGGCAAGGAGGGGCTGGAACTCTACCTGGAACACCGTCCGGATATCGTCATTACCGACGTGCAGATGCCGGTGATGAACGGCCTGATGATGGCGGAGAAAATCCGCGAAGACGATGAGGAAAAACCGATCATCATCACCACCGCCTTTAACGATGAAGAGTACTTTCTCAAGGCCATCGACATCGGTGTGGACAAGTACATCAAAAAGCCGATCAACAACAAGATTCTCCTTGCCAGTATCTCCAAGATAGCCCAACTGATTGATGCCCAGCGCCAGATTGCGGAGCGCAACAGCTTTATCCAGACTATTCTGGATGAGAGCCCCAACTTTATCCTAATCAGCAACGGGGAGAAGATGGTTTACATGAACCGTTCCATGCTGAAGTTCTTTGGGGTGAAGTCGCTGGATGAGTTTCATGAACACCACGAGTCCCTGGATGACTTCATTATCCGGAAAGATCAGGCTGACAAGCGCAAGTTCTGCCAGATTATCCGCGAAAGTGTCGGAGACCAGGAGCACGTGATCTACATGACCGATGCCAAAGAACTCAAAGTCGATGCCTCTTCCTATATGGTCAAGATTCGTGAAATGCCGGATTCGTCCAGCTATCTGGTGATCTTTACCGATGTTACCCTGTTGGAGAATGAACGTAAAAAATATCAGGAACTCTCCGTCAAAGACCCTCTGACCGATGTCTTTAACCGCGGGAAATTCAATGAAATGCTGGAGAGCGAAATCGAGC
>QKHD01000021.1 GCA_003250175.1 Helicobacteraceae bacterium | reverse complement strand
TGATCGGCTGGCACTACATCATCGAAACCGGTGAAGTCTACAACTACAATTTTGAAAAAGGGAAGTTCGAGCTTCTCAAATAATCAACCGGGCTGATCCCGAGGGATCAGTGGGTCGTGTAAAGCGCCGACGGTGCGGCCGCATCGAAGGTGTAGGGCATGACGATCCGGACCATCTCCCCCTCGTTTAACGCATCCACCCCTTTAGCCGCCAGAATAAAACAGTTGCTTCGCGTAATGGGCGTGAGCATTCCGGAGCCGTAGCCGTAGTCGTCCGTGGCGGTAAAGCGGCCGTTTTCCAAAGTACCCAGGATTAGATTGGCCCGGTTGCCCTTGAAGGTGAAAGTCTTGGCGTTGGCGGCTAATGCCGTCGTCTGGTAGTAGTGGGTTCGCCCCTGCATCTTGGCGATGACCGGCGCGGCAAAGAGCATAAAGACGGCAATGGAGGAGAGCGGGTTGCCCGGAAGCCCCATGATGATCGTATTTTTCAGACGGCCGAACATGGCGTGCTTGCCGGGTTTAAGGGCCACACCGTGGATGAATTTTTCCATTCCTTCGGCCACGAAGGCCTCTTCCGTATAGTCCGCTTCGCCCACGCTGACCCCGCCGCTGGTAAAGACGATGTCATAATCGGTAAAGCTCCGGATGTGCTGGCGGAATAGCTCCTTGTCATCGGCGATGGCGCCCAGGTAACTCACTTCGGTATTCATCTCCAGACAGGCGGCATAGATGGCGGAGGAGTTGGAGTTGTAGATTTGATGGGCCGCGGCGCTTTCCCATGGTTCTTTGATCTCGCTTCCGGTGGAGAAGACCCCGATGCGCAGCTTGCGGAAAACCCGCACGTGGGTAATTCCCTGGGAGGCCAGCACAGCGATGTGGGCAGGGCGGATCAGCGCACCCTTTTCCATAATGCGCGCCCCCGCCATGATCTCTTCACCCAGACGGCGAATGTGCTTGCCCGCTTTGAGCTTCTCCGGAAGGCGGACGGTGGTCTCGCTGATTACCTCGGCATCCTCAAAGGGAACAACCGCCTCCGTCGTCTCCGGAACAAAGGCGCCGGTCATGATCTTGTGCGAGCTGCCGTCTGCAATGATCACTCCTTCGGGCATGTCGCCGGCAAAGATGGTTCCGGCAATCGTGACCACTTTGCCCGCATCGGCCAGGCGCACGGCGTAGCCGTCCATGGCGGAGTTGTCAAAGGCGGGAAGGGATTTGGTGCAGGCGACATCTTCCGCCAGAATACGGCCCAGGGCCTGGTGGATGCTGACAAACTCGGTGCCGTTTACCGCAACGGTGTGATCCAGTGCCTTCTGGGTGGCATCCATGGGGTCGAGGAGTTCAAATTTTTTAACGGACATGGGGGTTATTTTCCTTTGGAGACACAGCGGACAAAGCTGCGGTTGACTTTACTGCTCTGGGCGATGCTGCCCACTTTCATGCCCACGACGAAGGCTTCGTTGGAGAAGTCGCTGAGCGTATCTTCCGTCCAGTAGTAGCGGGAGTAGGTGTATTTGAAGACATCTTTATCCAGAACGGGGTCAAAACGGCTGAAATCCAGTACCGAAACCCATTCGGCGACGGTAGGCAGGCGCCACTGCATGCCGCCAAGGTCGAGCTTGGCGCAGTATTCACCCGCTTCAAAATGGGTGTATTTGTTGCGGCGTTCGGTGTGGGGAATCTGCTGCCAGTAGAGGTTTTGGGTGCGGTCGTAGATCATTGTCTCTTTAACGTCAAAGCGCTCGCGCAGGTCGTCGTGGACGGGGGTATCTTTGATGCACAGCACCTGGAGCTTTTCGGTTTTTGGTACGGGTTTGGCATCGAGATCCGGAGAGAGGAGCTGGTAAGCCATGGAGCGGTCCGGAAAAAACTCGGTCCGGCTCCAGTAGTTGCGTTTTTGGTGGTGAATCTCTTTGGGGTGCTGGGTGATGACGCTAAAAAGCTCCCGGTAGGTCGGAAGGCGCCAGCCCGGTTCTTCCTGACAAAAAGCGACGGCCTGCTCGTAGGTTTTGAAGTCGTTGGGATTTTCGGTCTGCTTAAGCTGGACGGCTTGCAGCAGCGTGGCAAACGAAATCAGGGTGAGCAGGGCGAAGTGTTTCATCTCTTATTCTCCAGGGCGTTTTTGATAAAGGCGAAAATGATCTTGTTGGGGTCTTGCAGACGGCTGGTAAATTCGGGGTGGAACTGCACGGCCACAAACCAGGGGTGGTCTTTGAGCTCGATCGCTTCCATCAACCCTTTGGATTCGCCGCTGATGATCATGCCGGCACCCTCCAGACGCTCTTTGTAGTCCACCATATTGCCTTCGTATCGGTGACGGTGGCGTTCGAAGATTTTCTTCTCGCCATAGGCTTTAAAGAGCTTGGTTTTCTCTTTGACGTTGCATTCGTATTCGCCCAGGCGCATGGTGCCGCCAAGGGGGCTGGTATGGGTCCGGATCTGCTTGCTGCCGGCGTGGTCGATAAACTCGTCGATCAGGTAGATGACCGGGTGTTTGGTCTCCGGATCAAACTCCTGGGAGTTGGCGTCCTTGATCCCCAGTACGTTGCGTGCAAACTCGATGAC
>QKHD01000048.1 GCA_003250175.1 Helicobacteraceae bacterium | reverse complement strand
AGCCATAACGTAGTCTTTGGTAATACCGTATTTGGCGGCACGCATTCCGCCTGCGTTTTCACTGACGTTTCCGCCCAGGGTTGAATAATCCTGGCTAGCGGGATCCGGCGGATAGAAGAGGCCCAGCTCTTCCACAGCCTTTTGAAACTCCATATTGACCACGCCGGGCTGTACGCGGGCCACCAGGTTTTCCATGTCGATTTCAAGAATCTTGTTCATATGCTTTTCAAAGGCGATGATAATACCGCCGTTTGCGGGCAGCGCACCGCCCGTAAAGCCGCTCCCTGCACCTCTGGGAACGATCACGATCCGGTGCTGGTTGCAGTATTTGAGAATCTCGCTGACATCCTTCTCATCACGTGGGAAGATAACGCCGTCCGGTTCGTATTCATTCCGGGTGGCATCATACGAATAGGCCAGGGTGTGGGCACGGTCCGTACTGAAGTTCTCTTCGCCGACAATGGCTTGCAGGCGCGGGATGTGATTCTTGTCCAGCATTTATTTCTCTCCTATAAGGGATTGATAGTAAGGGGTAAACTCGCCAATGCTCTCGGCACCGAAATCAAAGATGCCGCGCTCGATCTCGCCTACCCGGTTGTAAAAGGGCTTGACCGTCTCTTCCGGAGTGTAGGGGCTCGGCTCTTTGGCCACTACCTTGAAGCTGACGCAGTCCACGTCATAAACGGCATCTTCCAGGGCAAAAACCAGCGTACCGATGACGTGCTCTTTGCAGAAAGCCTGAAAATCCTTCTTTTTCGGCACGGGATTGCCCGCCTCTTTAAGGGTTACGGCCAGAATATCCGGATGAATCCAGAAAGCGTCGGGACGCTTGTTCTTAACATCTAAAAAACGTTTTTGATCCGGAGCGATGATGGCCATACTCTTTTCAAGCAGACCGATACGTACCAGATCACCCGCCTGAACCTTTCCCTTTACCAGGGAGAGGGAGTCGTGTTCGAGATAGTCAAAGGGTTTGCAGGTCAGTTGATCCGTTGCCTCACCGATGATGCAGGTGGATAAAATCACCTGATGTCCCTGGGCGAACTCACGAATAACAAACGCGCTCATACCGGGCTTGAGCCCCTCTCTTGCTTCCATTGCCACCGTCTCGCCGTCGACCGAAACAACGCGGCTGGAAACTTCACCGAACAGTGTAGCGATTACACTCAAAAATATGATCAGATTTTTCACAAATATCCCTACGCAAACGTGACTTTATTTTGAAGGGGCTATTATAACAAACAAATGTATATAACGGATAAGCGCGATGATTTTTAATGATATCACCCCCTACGAAACGCTGCTGAAAACCCACGACATCGGCGCGGCCACAGCCATGATAAAAACCTCTCAACGAACCCCTCCGGAGGCAACGATGAACCGAAGCGTTCTCATGCTCTCCGCCAACCGCCCCAAGCACCTTAACAAAATCGACACCCTCACTGCCGACACGGTCATGATCAACCTCGAAGACGGTGTCGCTCCGGAGGAAAAACCCTTGGCCAGACATCTGGCCGCCATCTTTCTTGGCCATGTCACCCAAAGCCATTCCAAACTCGTTGTCCGGGTCAACCCGCTGGGTGAAGGGGGTGAGGAGGATATCGCGCTAATGAATCGTGTCCGGCCCGATGCCATCCGGGTGCCCAAGATCCGGAGCGCCGAGGAGGTCCACCGTATCTGTGAACTGGTGGATGACGGCATCGAGATTCACCTCTCCATCGAAACAGCCGAAGCGTTTCAATCCATCACCAGCCTAAAGACGTCACCCCGAGTCACCACCTTTTATCTTGGAATCCTAGACCTCTTTGCCGAACTGGCCCTGCCCCAGGCAGGCATCCGGTTTGATAATCCGGTGATTGATTATATCTTAGGAAAATTCCTCGTTGATTGCCGCTCAGTTGGTGTGGAAGCCATCTTTTTTACCTTCCAGGAGTATACGAAAAAAGAGAGTTTCCGCCACTGGTGCCAACGGGCCAGGGCAATGGGCTACAAGGGAACCTCCTGCCTCTCTCCGGATCAGGTGGCCATTGCCAACGAGGTTTTCGGTCCGGATAGGGAGGCTCTGGAGATGGCCCGTTATATTATTGAGCGATTTGAAAGCATGGCCGCCCAGGGGATCAGCGGCTTCAAGGATGAAAAACTCGGCTTTATTGACGAGCCGATTTACAAAGGAGCGCTCTCTTTAATCAAAGGGCGCTAAAAGTCTCCGCCTCCCCTTTGAAAAAGAGCAAGTGATTGGCAGCAAAGTCCTTCAGAGTCTTCTCTTCATCGGTACAGACACCATCCAGCTCCTCCATATCCCGGATCATAACGGCCAGGTCTTTTTGCACCGACTCGGAGATATAGGCTACATCCATACTCAGATTTTCATCGCTTTTGATACGGGTGTTTTTAATGAGATCCTCCGGAGTGACCAGAGGCTTTTCATCCAGCAGGACGATCTGCTCGCCGCTGTCCTTGAAAAGCTTGGCCATGGCGTCGTAAAGGGATTCGGTGGCGTTTTGCACCGCCATGAAATTCATCCCCTCGACATTGAGGTTGTAGTTGTGCAGTTTGACGAAAAGGGCCAGGGAGTCGGC
>QKHD01000039.1 GCA_003250175.1 Helicobacteraceae bacterium | reverse complement strand
CTCCAGATAGACCCGATGCCCCAAAAGCCCCGTCATCATATAGCGCTGGCCGTATTCTACTTCGTCCGCGGTAAGAAAGAGCGTCACATTAGCCGGCGCCACCAGGCTCTGCTCCAGACACAAATAAGCGCACTTACGGGAAAAATCCCCTTCGCTCGTCAGCACACCGTTTTGGTACAGTCCGGAGGTCACCCCCGCAATATTTTTAACACTGCAGTGCAGCGTAATGCCCATCGCCTTCGCCTCGTCGCTTAGCCCCATCAGCCAGTCGAAAATCTCCCGCCCGTCTTCCCGCTCGCTAAATTGCCGCAGCGACCGGCGCGCCAGAATCGTCTCGTTGGCATAGACCCCGAACCCTCCGGAGCCGTAGGCTTTGCGGTGTTCCTGCACATACTCCGCGTAGGCCGCTTCGATGGAGGGGTTGCGCTCCAGGTAGTCCGTGGCCATGACGGTGGGGAGCTTTTCGCGCAGGGGCTGTACCGCCCGTCGCGCCTCCTTGGGCTGGGCGGTGACGGCGGCCAGCATCACCTCGTCCCCTTCAAAGCCAAAATCACGGTTCGCCGCCTCCAGGTCCAGATCAAACCGGATCGTCCACGCCTCCCCCTTGAGGTTCAGCATCGCGCCGATGGTGCCGATCTGGTGGCCCGCATCGAGGTAGATGTAGCGGATGGCGCGGTTTTTGTATTTCCAGCTGCTCCTAAAATAGGCGGAGCTGATAAAAAAGCAGATGCCCTGTTTTTCCTCTCCGGGCAGGTAGGCTTCCAGCCCGTCCGATTCGATCTCGTGCAGCAGGGTGAGGTTGTCGTGCAGGGGCTCATAGTGGTAGATGCCATCCACCCAGCCGGGCTGCCCCCGAAACTGCACGTAGACTTCACTGGGGTAAAGCGCCCCGGCACTGGGCACCGTCCGGAGGTAGACCAGCTGCGGGCCGTACTGTTTTTTTAGGGTAATGCCGCCGCAAAGGGAGAAATGCTCAAAGGCTTCGGTTTTGTAGCGGCGGAAAAAATGGGGGTAGAGTTTGTGGTTTCGAGGCTGGCTGTTCCAGTCGAGGAAGTTGGGGTTTTTCCGGACGGAATCAAAGGAGTGGTTGGTATCGGCGTGCATGGGCGCCCCTTGGTTTGAGGGTTCGCCCGGCACACGTCAGACGGCGATCTTTTCAGATAGACCGGGCGTTTCTTCGCCCCAATCTACCCCGTGTAAACTTAAAATCCCTTGGATATCGGCCCGCAGGTCGTCGCGGATGCAGGATTTTTCGCTTCCGGGGAGCTTGCCGTGCAGCTTCACCACCTCGCCCAACACGATAACCGCCGGGCCATTCACCTGCGTGGCCGCCTCGCCCAGACCGGCCACGGTGGTCACCACCGTCTGCTGGTCGGGCCGGGAGGCGTTGGCGATAATGGCCGCGGGCAGCGACGGGTCGACCCCGCCGGCGATGGCCGCGTCGGCGATGTGCCCCGCCAGGCTCAGCCCCATGAGCACCACCGTCGTATGCGACGGCAGCCGCAGCAGGGGCAGCCAGTGGAGGTTCACCTTCGAGTCCTTGAGGTGGGCGGAAACAATGGAGAAGTTGGTCGCATAGCCTCTGGCCGTCGGTGGGATGCCCGCGCTGGCAGGCCCCGCAATGGCGGAGGAGATCCCCGCGATCACCTCCACCTCGATCCCGAGACTCCCCAGGTGGAGCGCCTCTTCCGCGCCCCGTCCGAAGATATAGGGGTCGCCGCTTTTGAGGCGGGCGACGTGTTTGCCCTGCTTGGCGTAATCTTCCAGTAGGGTGTTGATCGCCTCCTGGGTCATGCTGTGGTGCCCCTTGCGTTTGCCCACGTAGGCCCGCTCGGAGTGCTCCGGAATCAGCTCCAAAATGGCGTCGCTGATCAGGTGGTCGTACAGCACCACGTCGGCCTCTTTGATGGCGCGGTAGGCTTTGAGGGTGAGCAGCTCCACGTCACCGATGCCGCAGCCGACCAGAAAGACCTTGCCCAAAAGGGCCTGGGTCTGGCGGCGCGTGGCGGCGGGGTCGATCCGCCCCTCTCGGCGCTCCCGGCCCTTTTGCAAGGCCAGCTCGCCCAGGCTCTCCGGAAGCACCTGAGCGATCCGCTCGCGGATGCACTGGGTCATGGTGGGGCTGTAGCCTTCGCTGGAGACGGCCACCTTGATGGGGCCGCGCTGCAAAAGCGAGGCAAAATAAAAATCGCACGATTCGGGTACGTCGACCACATTGAGCAAAAAGCCGCGGCGGGTTTTTTCCTGTTTGAGCATGTCGGCAACCTCCGGGCATCCCGTCGCGTCAATCACCACGTCATACCCAGCCAGGTCACGAGCACAAACCCGTTGGCCGAGAAGGAGATGGGGAAGCGAATAGAATGCGGGGTTGAAGGTCTCTGAAATCACGGTCACGACCAGATCGTTCTCGGCCAGGACCCGTGCCTTCTGCAAACCGACGTTACCGGCACCGATCAATAAAATGCGGTCCGGTTTCAGCAGTATCGGCAGGCTTCCCATAATACTATCCTTTCGTTTGTAGCGCCCCCGCGCTTTCGCCAAGGGCCTTGAGGAGGAAATCCACATCCTCCTCTTCGTGGGTAAAGTGCAGACTTACCCGCAGCCATCCCGGTCGGCGCATGAGCACCGCGTCGTCATCCAGCCCCAACAGGTCGTGCCCGTAGGGACCGGCGCAGGCACACCCTGCCCGGGTTTCGATTCCGTAGTGTTGCGAGAGCGCCCCGCACAGGGCGTAGGGGTCGGCCCCTTCGATATTGAAGGAGACGATCCCCATGCTCTCGCCCTCTTGGTCTCCGTAGACGGTGCATCCGGAGAGGGTTTTGAGGCCGTCAAGGAAGCGGCGGTGCAGATGGTGCTTGCGCTCCTTGATCCAGTCCAGTCCCAGTTCGTTGCGCAGCTGATAGGCCAGGCTGGCCCGGATCAGCTGCAAAATGCCCGGGGTTCCCGCGTCTTCGCGGGTTTCGATCTCGTCGTCAAACCGGTGCGAACGGCGGCTCACATAGGCCACCGTGCCCCCTCCGGCGAAGGTGGGGCCGGTGGAGGCCTGCACGATGGTGCGCCGCACCACCAAAAGCCCGCACGATCCCGGCCCACCCAACAGTTTGTGAGGGGAGAGCACCAGCGCGTCATAAAGCGACGCGTCGATGTTCATATAGGGCGACGAAGCCGCCGCATCAAAACAGACCAGCGCCCCGTACCGCCGCAGCAATCCGGAGATGGCCGCGTAGGGGGTGACCACCCCCGTCACATTGGAAGCGATGCAAAAGGCCCCGATCATCTCGCGGCCCTGGTTGGCTTCGAGCACCTGCTCCAAGGCGGCCAGGTCGACCAGCCCGTCGGCATCCAGCCCGATGCGCACCGTTTCGCACATCGCTTCGCGGTAGCTCACTTCGTTGGAGTGGTGCTCGTACGGCCCCACGATCACCAGCGGCAACGAGGAGGCGGTGGGCTCTAAAATGAGCCGCCGTCTCGTAGCCGGAGGGATGTAGAGCCCCAACAGCTCCTGCAGCCGTTTGATGGCGCGGGTTGCCCCGCACCCGCAGGGCAGCACCGCAAACCGGTCGTCCACCCCGAGCTGCTTGGCCAGGTTCTCCCTGGCGTCTTCGTAGTAGTCGTTGGTCAGCGCCGCCATGGTCGCCTCTTTGGAGTGGGTGTTGGCGTAGGTCTCCAGCACCTCCCTGATCCGCGATTCGATCGGCTCAAAGGCCAGCCCCGAGGCGGTGTAGTCAAAATAGTGCCGCTTGTGGCGGCCGATAATCAGCTCCCGTAAGCCCTCTTCCGTAAAGGAGGGCTCAAGCAAGGGCCGGAAGAGTCTCGTTTTCACGTGTTTTCTCCAGGATGTATTCCCGGAAACTGGCGGCACCGCTGATGCTGTATTCGCGCAGCAGCGATTCGATCACCAGCGGGGCCTCTTCCGGCGTGATTTTGATCCCCGTTTTACGGCCAAAGTGGCTCTTTTCGCCCTCCAGGTAGCCGCCGTAGATCAGCTCGAAGCCCCGGATGTTCTCTTCATTACGCTTGACCATCGCGCCCAGCAGCCCGATATCGACGATATGCGGGTGCGAGCAGGAGTTGGGGCAGCCCGTCACGCTGATGCTGACGGGTTCCGTAAACTCCGGAAAGTAGCGCTCCAGGTGGGCGACGATCTTCTCCGCCAGCCCCTTGGTCTCGCTGACGGCGAACTTGCAAAAGTTCAGCCCCGTACAGGCCAGGGTCCGGGCGCGGAAGACGCTGGGACTGGCCCCGAGACCCGCCCGGTTGAGTGCTTCGGCCAAAGCCGCCGCGGAGGCGACGGGCACGTCCAGCACCACCAGGTTTTGGGTCGTGGTGGCCTTGACGCTTCCCGCGCCGTGCGTTTCAATCAGGTCGGCGAGGCTCAGCAGCCCCTCCCCGCCGATATGACCGCTGAGAATGGCACAACCGATAAAGCTGTAGCCGCCCCGCTTGCTCGGCTGCAGGCCAAAGTGCCCTCGGTGGCCGTAGGGGGTGATGTCGCGCGGCTTGGCGGGCAGCAGGCTCACGCCCGACTCCCGCTCCAGCTCCGCCGCAAACTTTTCCACGCCCCAGGCCTCCACCAGGTGACCCAGACGCGCCTTGTCGCGGTTTTCGCGGTTGCCGTGGTCGCGGAAAATCCGCCCCACCGCCTGGGCGATGGCCAGCACGCCCGCTTCCGGTGTGCGGCCGATGTAGTCGGCGATGCGGCGGTTTTTTGCCAGACCACCGCCGACGTGAACCTCATAAACAATTGCTCCGGATTCATCCGGTACGGCCACAAAGGCGAGGTCCTGCACCTCATGAGAGATACAGTCCTTGCTGCACCCGCTGATTCCAATTTTAAATTTTCGGGGCAGGTTGGAAAAATCGCGGTTGTTGCGGAAAAATCCGTTCACCGCCTCCACCAGGTGGCGCACGTCGGCCACGTCGCCGTGGTCGATCCCGTTGACGGGGCAGCTGACCACGTTGCGGGGTACGTCCCCCGCCGCCAGGGAGCTCGAAAGCCCCACCCTGGCCAGTTTCTCAAAGATCGCGGGCAGGTCCGCCACGCGGATCCAGTGAAACTGGACATCCTGTCGGGTGGTGAGGTCCGCCGTGTTGCGGGCGTACTCTCTGGAAATTTCGCCCAGGCATCGCACCTGGGCGGGGGTGAGCAGCCCCGATTCGAGTTTGATCCGGAGCATGAAATAGGTCTCCGGATCATCCTCTGATTTCAAGGTGGCATTCTGGGTGTAAAGCCCGTACCACTTAAACCGGTCGATATCCTCCGGATCAACCGGTTCGCCTGTGGCGGCGTATCGATGGATGTCCGCCAGGACATCCAGGCCGTCCTTTTCCCGTTTGATGCGCTCGACGCGCTGTGCTTTGGTCTCTTTTACTTCGCTCATAACTCGTTCCTTAAAAGACCGCTTTGGCTTCCCAATGGGGGAAGTGTTTGCGGATGAGGGCGTTGAGTTCTACCTCGAACGCGTCGTGTCCTGTACTTTGGCTTTCGGTTTTGCCTTCCGCCGCCCGGACGATCATCCCCGCGGCGACGGTGTTGTCGCTCTGTCGGTCGATCACCACGAAACTCCCGGTCTCGTGGTTGGTCGTATAGGGGTCGAAGGCGATGGGCGCGTTCAGCGCCAACCGGACAAAGCCGATACCGTTAAGCTCCATCTGATCCGCACCCTTCTCTTCCAGGGTGTTGACGTCCTTGACGTAGTGGATCGTTTCAAATTCGCCGCTGAGCAGGGTGGCGCCCCGCTTGATGTAGTAGGAGCGTCCGAGCTTGAGCGGGGTTTCATCCATCCAGACCAGGTTGACATCCAGGGTGTCCGCCTGCTGGGGCGGGGTGTCGGCCTTGGCGATCACGTCGCCGCGGCTGATGTCGATCTCCTCCTCTAAAGTCAGGGTCACCGCCATGGGGGCGAAGGCCTTGGCCAGCTCCCCGTCGTAGGTGACGATGGAGCGGACGGTGCCGCTCTTTCCGGAGGGCCAGACGGTGATTTTCTCACCGGGCTGGATGCTTCCGGAGGCGATGGTGCCCGCAAACCCTCTGAAATCGAGGTGCGGGCGGTTGACATACTGCACCGGCAGGCGGAAATCACCCGTCCCGGATGCCGGTTTGACGTTGATGCTCTCCAGCAGGTCAAGCAGGGCCGGCCCATGGTACCAACCCAGCGCCTCGCTGCGGGAGACGACATTTTCTCCGGCCAGGGCGGAGAGCGGGATGAAATGGACATCCTCGACCCCCAGCTCCGCGGCCAGCTTGCCGTATTCGGTTTTGATCGATTCGTAAACCGCTTCGTCGTAGTTGACCAGGTCCATCTTGTTGATCGCCACCACCACATGCCGGATACCCAGCAGGGTAACGATAAAACTGTGGCGGCGGGTCTGGGTCAGCACCCCACGGCGGGCGTCGATCAGGATGATCGCCAGATCGGCCGTGCTCGCCCCCGTGGCCATGTTGCGGGTGTACTGCTCGTGGCCGGGGGTGTCGGCAATAATAAACTTGCGTTTCTCCGTCGAAAAGTAGCGGTAGGCCACGTCGATGGTGATGCCCTGCTCCCGTTCGCTCTGCAGTCCGTCCACCAATAATGCCAGGTCGATCTCTCCACCCGTGGTGCCGGATTTTTTGCTCTCCTGCTTGACGGATGCCAGCTGGTCTTCGTAGAGTGCCTTGGAATCGTGCAGCAGCCTTCCGATGAGGGTACTCTTGCCGTCATCGACGCTGCCGCAGGTGATAAACCGCACCAACTCTTTTGCTTCGTGGTTTTTCAGGTAGGCTTCGATGTCGAAGCTCTGCTGTTCAATCTGCGCTGTCATTAGAAGTATCCCTCCATTTTTTTCTTTTCCATGCTGCCGGCTTCGTCACTGTCGATCATGCGCCCCTGGCGCTCGCTCGTGGTGGCCAGAAGCATCTCGCCGATAATCTCCGGAAGCGTCGCCGCTTCGCTCACGACCGCCCCGGTGAGGGGGTAGCAGCCCAGGGTACGGAACCGCACCGTCTCCAAAACCGGGGTTTCCCCCGGCTGGAGCGGAAAACGCTCGTCGTCCACCATCAGCTTGACCCCGTCGCGCTCGACCACCGGGCGTTTAGCTGCGTAGTAGAGGGGCACGATGGGAATCTGCTCCAGGTAGATGTACTGCCAGATATCCTGCTCGGTCCAGTTCGAAAGCGGGAAGACCCGGATGCTCTCGCCCTTTTTGATCCGGCCGTTGTAGATGTTCCACAATTCCGGACGCTGGTTTTTCGGGTCCCAGCGGTGGTTTTTGTCGCGGAAGGAGTAGATGCGCTCCTTGGCGCGGGATTTTTCCTCGTCCCGGCGCGCCCCGCCGAAGACGGCGTCGAACTTGTATTTGTTCAGCGCCTGTTTGAGCCCCTCGGTCTTCATCACGTCGGTGTGAATCTTGGACCCGTGGGAGAAGGGGCCGATCTTCTGATCGACGCCGTCTTGGTTGACATGGACCAGAAGGTCCAGCCCCAGCTCCTTGACACGCTGATCGCGGAATTCGATCATCTCCTTGAATTTCCAGGTCGTGTCCACATGCAGCAGCGGAAAGGGCAACTTGGCCGGGTGAAAGGCCTTGATCGCCAGGTGCAGCATGACCGAAGAGTCTTTGCCGATGGAGTAGAGCATCGCCGGATTCTCAAACTCCGCCACCACCTCCCGCATGATGTGGATGCTCTCCGCTTCCAGCCGTTTGAGGTGGCTGATCTGTTCGTTACCTAGTGCTTTCATTGTTGCTCCTTTCCTTTCTCTTTAAAGTGCAGTCCGCACTCTTTGTGTTCGGGGTTTTCCCACCACCAGCGTCCGGCACGGACATCTTCGCCCGGAGCTACGGCACGGGTACAGGGGGCGCACCCGATGCTGGGATAGCCCTGGTCGTGCAGTTTGTTGTAGGGGACGCGGTGTTGTTTGAGGTAGTCCCAGACCGCCGCTTCGTCCCACTCGATGAGGGGGTTGAGCTTGATCAGGTTGTTGCCTTCGTCCCACTCCACCATCTGCATCGAATCCCGGGTGACCGACTGCTCGCGGCGCAGCCCGGTGATCCAGACATTCAGCCCCTTAAGGGCCCGTCGCAGGGGGAGGATCTTGCGTACATGGCAGCACGCTTTTCGCCGCTCGACGCTTTCGTAAAATCCGTTGACCCCCTGGGTGGCGTAGAGGTTCTGGATATCCTCCGCCTCCGGAAAGTAGATGGCGATCTTGGTGCCGTATTTGAGATTGGTACGATCCATGACATCGTAGGTCTCGTAGGGCAGACGCCCCGTATCCAGGGTAAAAATCTTCGCCTCGGGACTGATGCCAAAGAGCAGGTCGGTTACCACCTGATCCTCTGCCCCGAAACTGGACGCCAGGGCGATGGTGTCGCCGTACTCGTTCAAAAACCACGCCAGTACCTCCGGAGCGGACGCTCCTTGAAAGCGGGCGTTGAGTTCCTCCGCAATGTGTTTCATATCCTCTCCTTTAGATTTGGTAGTCGCTTTTCGCTGTCTCGACCCGGCCGATCTTGATCTTGTCCCAGGCCCGTTCGTGGAAGTAATAGAGCACCATCTTGGTGATCACCTCGATCGAGCCGATGGACGCCGCCATCACCATGCTGCCCGTGATCAGAAACGAGATCACCATCGTGTCGACCGTTCCTAAAACCCGCCAGGAGACGGTTTTGATCACGCTCCGATATGCCCTTTCACGCATTGTGTTTCTCCTATATTATTAAGTCGAGCGATTTAGTCAAGATTAGAGTGTTAAAAAAGGGCCGGATCGCTCCGGCCCCTTCGCCAGACTGCCTCAGATGTTGTAAATCAACCGTTGGGAGATCATCTGCTGGTACTTATCCAACTCCGCCAGGGAGATGGAAAAAATCTTCCTGATCTCCTTCTGGCTCTCGTCAAGGAAAAGCTCCAGGACGGGATTTTCTATTTTATAGGTCCCGAAACAGAGGTCCCCCTCCATCACTTCAAAAATATCAAAGACGGTAATGTCCACCGGCTTTTTCGCCAGCAGGTACCCGCCCTGTGCGCCCCGCACGCTGGTCACCAGCCCGGCCCGGCGCAATTGCACCAGGAGCTGCTCCAGGTAGTTTTGGGGGATATTCGCCCGTTCGGCGATCTCCCGGATCTGAACCGGGGTGCCGTTTTCCGAACGCATCAGTTCATACATTGCCGCCAGGCCGTACATGCCCTTGGATGAAATACCGGCCATGTTGCTCCTATATCCGTTGGAATTTCCGCAAAATCATGTAGATCTTGCAGCCGATACAATAATCAAAAACGGCTTCAAGAATCGCGCAGAGGGCAAAAACCGCCGTCAATGCGTAGACATAGGGCGTTAACCCCGCAGCCGCCAGCCCGATAATGGCCACCGCCATCACCAGACCGAGCCATGCCGCAAAAAATTTTGGCGCCGCGTCGGTCATGCGCTCGCCGATTCCCAGACAGGTTTTAATCTCCCGGCTCAGCCAGACCAGCGGGGAGTAGACCGGCGATGCAAAAAGGCGCATGGCGAAGTCGTATGCGATTAGGGGCATCACCCACATCGCATCTCCCAGCACAAACACAAAAAGCAGTGCGGTAATCACTGCGGCGTGGACGCGTACCTGATTGGCATCGATACGCTTAAAACTGATAGGACAAGCCTGAATCATCGTGGTCTCCTTTTCCCCGCTTTTATGAGCGAGAGTGTTATATGTTTTTCTTATATGAGTGAGATTATGGCAGAAAAGTTTTTTAATGTCAAGTATTTTGGTAGACTTTGTCAAGAATAAAAGTAAAATATTTTTATATCTGTCAACAAAGCCTTTGATAGAAACAAATATATTTTTTCTTTAATCTATAGTAAATTGGTCAAGATTGTGGGGGTTTACCCTCCGGAGGCTCCGGAGGAG
>QKHD01000411.1 GCA_003250175.1 Helicobacteraceae bacterium | reverse complement strand
GGGTTGAGGGGGTTTCCGGAGATGGAGGTTTTGTAATAGGCCAGGGATTCGACGATCACGATGACTACGTTCGGGCGATTGCCAAGTGCCGCCTTGGGCGTTGCCTCGCGCAGGTAGTTCAGTTTTTGGGCGTCGGGGTGGTCGACCTTGAGGTAATCGGCCATCACGTCGTAGTATTTGCGGGTGGTCTTTTCATTGTAGGTGACACCGCCGTTTTTCATGGTGTCGATAAAGTAGTGCACCGGGTTATAGGCCAGCTGCGGACCGAAGGGGTTGTTGCTAAACTGGGCATCGGACCAGCGGAGCGGGTATTGGGAAAACTTGCTGTGGATACCAAAGAGGAAGATAATAAAGACCGAAAATCCGGCAATCGGCTTTTGCCACCAGCGCAGCTGCCAGTCCGGCTGTTTACCGACCCACGCCAGGGTGCGGTTCACCGCACACCAAAAAGCGACAACCGCAATAACAAGCCCCAGGGTAATCCAGATAACCGGATAGGTCTCCCACACCATCTGCGCCGAAATGAGGGCATTTTCCAAAAAGCGCATGGCCGTAAAATCGACCCGGGTCCCCAGGTAGGCGTAGTGGCCGAAATCGACCACGTAAAAGAGCCCCAGTCCCACAAATAGTATGGTGAGCAACGTGCTCCACACATAGCGGCCGATGGTGGAGTAAAAGGGCCCGATCCACTTGATGGAACCCAGCACGAAAAGGGGTGAGATCATAATCAGCACCACCCGCAGGTCGTATCGGAAGCCCAGCCAGAGGGCGTGGATGACATCCTTGCCGGCTAAGGGCGCCGCGCTGTCGTCATAGGCGATATAAAAGGCAAACCGAAAAACAGCCAGCACCAATGCCAGCCCCAGACCGACAATCAGAGAAAAGCGGAAAACCTTGGGCAGGTTGTTCCAAAACGCGGATAAAAACTTCATCATTTTCACGGCTTGACCTTTGGTGCGGATGCGGGATTTTGGGCGGATTCTAGCTTCGCGGCACTTAAGTCGTCTTTAGCCCAGCGGTTTTGTTTCAAAACGGTATTCACCAGCTGATAGGTGGCCAAAAGCTCCTCTTCAGCCCCCTTTTTCTGATCCTCCGGAAGGCTGGATTCCAGCACCTTTTTGAGGCTATGACGCAGATAGCCGCCCTCTTTGACCAGTGCGATCGTCGCCCCGTCGTTAATCAACGCCTTCCATTCGGCCCGGTCGTCAAAGAGGGAGTGGCCGTAGGCGCTGTAGGTTCCGGAATAGCCCGTCAGCTCAATGAGCGTGGGCATAATGTCCATTTGCGAAGTAATCCGATGGTCACGTTTGGGCGTTTCATCGGAGGGGTCAAAAATCAGCAGCGGTATATGAAAATTATCTGAAAAATCGGTGCTTCGCCCGGCGGCCAGGGTGTGGTCGGCGGTGAATATGAAGATCGTATCCTTATACCACGGCGTCTGCTCCGCCTTTTTCATAAACTCGCCCAATGACCAGTCCGCATAATAGAGCGTATTCAAAAACCCGTTTTCGCCGTTGGGGTCGTGGGGGTATTTGGTAAAGCGCGCTTCTAAGGGGGTGTAGGGCGGATGGGTCGTCCCCGTAAAGAGGTAGCCGAAAAAGGGTTTTTTCAGCCCTTCGATCTTGTCGAAAAAGAGCATATAGGCTTCGTAGTCCCAGCCGAAAATCGCCGACTCCCAGTCGGGGTAATGGAGCAGATTGGGCATGTCCTCCATGGCGTAATAGTGGCTAAAGCCCAGGGCTTCGGCGATGGAATCCATCCGGTACGAACGGCGCAGCGAGGTCTGGGTAAAGAGGGTTTCGTACCCTTCGCTCCGGGCAATGGCCGCCACCTTGGAGATGTTATACACCTCCAGCCCCATCCCGATATTGGGCACCGAGGCAAAGGGCGGGATGGAGGTCAGGCTCGCCTGAATCCCCTGGATACTGCGCTGCCCCGCCGCGTAGTAACGGGTAAAGAGCCACCCTTTGGCCGCCAAAGCGTCAAAGTTGGGGGTGACGCCGTAGTGGGTACCGGCAACACTGTCCACATATTTGGCACTCCAGCTCTCCAGCAGAACAAAAACGATGTTTTTTTTGTGACGGGCAACAGCCTGTTTTTGAAAGGGGTAGCCGTCCACGCTGCGCCCCAAAACACGTGCTAATCCGGCCTGATCAAAAAACTTCGGCGGGTTCATGTTGCCGCTGCTGCGCCCGTACTGATAGGCGGTAAAAGCGCCGTTTAAAATCAGGTTGGCCTCCCTGGCATCTCCGGAATCAAAGGCATCGATGACGTTGATCGATTTGGTCGAAACACTGCCTCGAATACCCAGGGCAATGACAAAAAAGAGCACCACGAAACCGACATAGGAACGTCGACTGATGTCCGCTCTTTTTGCAAGTACGCGGCTCAGAAGGTAGAGCCCCCAGAGTGCGATCAGGGCGGGAATCATCAGGTAGGCATACTCAAAGAGCGCCATCTTGACCACAAACATCCAGTCGTCCATCACCACCAGCAGCTCGTTGGAGAGGTGGCGTTTGACGTAGCCGAAATAGAGAAGGTCCCCGATACCCACAGCCACAATCCCGAAAAGTAGCAGCAAATAAGCAAAGAGCCACCC
>QKHD01000337.1 GCA_003250175.1 Helicobacteraceae bacterium | reverse complement strand
ATGTTATGGTGCTTTATACGGACCGGGTTTACTACTACACCATCCGGGGTATTATCGACGAGACCATCTTCGCCCGTTTTGATTTTGAAGGCCACACCGAGCGCCTCAAAAAAGGGTTCAAGGCCTTCGTCATCGACGTCTCCAAGCTCAATACCATGGACATCAAGGGGGCGCACTTTTTCCTCCGCCTAGCGGACGAAGCGGCGAAGTACGGCGTCATGATGGCCCTGGTCGGTATGGACGTGGACAAGCTCTACTCCAACGCCCGCAATGTCATGGAGCGCTGCCATATCTGGGTTTATGACGACATGGACGAGGTCTTTATCGACGAAGAGTTCCTGGCCCAGCGCGAAAACAGCCGCAGCCGAAACGAAAACAACTACAAGCCGAGCAAAGAGATGGTGATGCGCCATCCGTACTTCCTCTCCGTGATTATCGAGACGATCAAGACCTACGGCAAGTGGCAGTTGGAGTATGAAAAGGCTGCGATTGGAACCATGGGCAGCATGTTCCAGAAGGATGTCTCCATCGAAAACGTCATCTCCTTCGACGGCGACGTGGACGGCAGCTTTACCTTCTTTTTCCCCAGGGAGACGGCCAAGGCCCTGGCCCGCTCCATGACGGGCATCGATTTTGACGACGACCTGACGCAGCTGCTGGACGTCATGGGGGAATTTGTGAACAGTGCCACCGGTAAGATCAAATCTTCCATTGTCAAGAAAAAGGTCTACCTCTCCTTCTCCCTGCCAAGCTCCAAACTCATGAGCGATAACCGCCTCACACGTTATAAAGATGTCAACGGCGTCATTCTACAGATCCGGATGGACGGCATGCCGCTGTATGTCTTTATCTGCGGCGGAAAACTACGATAGGACACTCATGATACTCGATTTCTTGATTCTGCTTTTACTTGGCTACGCCGCCTATTATGGCTATAAAAACGGTATGTCCGGACAGCTCTATGAACTGATCCGCCTCTTCGTGGGCTTTACGGTTGCCTCCAAATATGCCGGCAGCTTCGGGGTCTGGATGGTGCACAAGAAAATCCTCTACCCCGATAACTGGGCGGTGTTGCTGCTGATCGGGTTTATGATCCTCTTTATCCTCTACTGGCTCGGCATGATGCTCTTAGAAAAGCTCTATCAGGAGTTTCTGGAAGAGACGACCAAGCGGTTTCAACGGGTTCTGGCCGCCACGGTCACCTTTGTGGAGGCAGTCTTTTTGGTGAGCTTTTCGCTCTACCTGCTCAGTCAGGTGAAGTTCATCAAAAACAACGGCTACACCTATATGCACCAAAGCAGCTACCTCTACCCGCCGGCGGAGCACTTTTATCAAAAAATCATCACAGTCGATTTTGTCAACTCCCTGGTCTCCAACACCAGCGGGACTAGCTCGAAGGAGTTGCTGCTTAACACCCTGACCGATGAAAAAACCTATAAGGTCTTTGAGGAGAAATGAACACCCTCGTCTTCTTCTCCCTCTTTATTCTTGTTTTTGCCCTGCTAAACACCTACATCGATCGGCGGATGATCCGATTTTTGGGCGTTCCGGAGCGGGTTCGCCGCTACATGCGGATGGCGCTGGTGCTGCTCTTTGCGGCCCAGATCGCCTACGCCCTCTCCTTTAGGCTCGATATTCTTCCTTCCGAAGCTTACTATCTCCTCTCCCTGGCCATTGCCCTCTCTTTCATGCTTTTCGTGACAGCCCTGGCCTACGATCTTACCCACTTGGTGATTCGAAAAACACCGCTGATAATGCGCCGGGCCGATACGCTGAAAATACTGCTGGACGCTCTGGTGCTGGTGCTTTTTGCCGCCTATGTCGGCAGCGGTATTGTAGGCGGGCAACGTGCTCCGGAGATCAAGGAAGTGACGGTAGAACTGGCACGTCTTACGGCTCCGGAGATGACGGTAGTACAGCTCAGCGACGTGCACGTGGGCAATACCATCCGTCGGGAGTTTGTGGTGGAGATGGTCGAAAGGGTTAATGCCCTGCATCCGGATATGATCCTCATTACCGGTGACCTGGTCGACCGTGACGTGGCCAAAGCGGCAGATGACCTGGAGCCTTTACGAAACCTCAAAAGCCCATTGGGAACTTTTTTTGTCCACGGTAACCACGAGTATTTTCATAACTATGTTGCCATCGCCGAGCACCTTAAAACCCTGGGGATTCGGGTGCTGGAAGATGAGAGCGTGCGCATCGGCGAAGGGATGCATGCCTTTGATCTGGTGGGCACTCTGGACAAGGTCGGCGAACGTATGGGCTTTGGCGAAGCCAACCTCTCCAAGGCCTTTGCGCAGGCCGATCCCAATACCCTGACCATCGTCATGAGCCACCAGCCGGTCATGGTGGAGCAGATGGATGAGTATGCTCCGGATCTGGTACTCAGCGGCCACACCCACGGCGGTCAGATCTTTCCCTTCAGCTATCTCGTGAAACTGGCTCAGCCCTATCTGGCAGGCCTTTACCGGCACAATGCCCATACCCAGATCTATGTCAGCCGCGGGACGGGATTCTGGGGGCCGCCCATTCGGGTTTTTGCTCCTAGTGAGATCACCCTGCTGCACCTAAAACCCAAGGAGACCCGGCCATGATGC
>QKHD01000151.1 GCA_003250175.1 Helicobacteraceae bacterium | reverse complement strand
CCCTTTGGAACAGCTTCATACAAAAGAACAATTTACCGCCCTTGTCGAAAAACTCCAAGCCCAGAAAGAGTACAAAAAACCCGTAGCCTTCGGTATCTGCCGCGTGGATTTCGGCCAGATGGACGATACGAAAGTCCTGCAGGCAAGCTATCCGGTCATTAACTGGAACGAAAACTTCGGTTCTGCGGCCGTCTTTATCGCCGCCCTCGAAGCCGCCGGCGAAGTGATCAACTTTGAAAACAGCGAATCCGTGCACGAAGTCAGCTTTGACTTTATCAAATACGCCATGGCGACCTTTCACCCCTTCCTCGACGAAGCCGTCGGCGAAGCGCACAAAAACGTGCAGGTGATCAAGATGCTCGACACCATCGCCAACGACCGCGGCATGAAAGCCAGCGAATTCCGCGTGGTTTTCCTCTTTGAAAACGACTGCCCCGAATCGGTTGAGAGCGTCTACCTCAAACTCTACGCCCTCTCCACCGGCAAAGCACCCCTTCGCAGCGTCAATCTGAACGGCGCCTTTGGCATCCTGCCCAACGTCGCCTGGATGGGCAACACCCCCATCGAGCTGGAGTGGCTGCGTGCCAATGAGATCGAGCTGAAGTTCACGGGCGAATATCCGGAGATCACCTCTGTGGATAAATTCCCCCGCTACCTGCAGCACATTATTCCTGCGGACAACACCCGCGTGCTGGACGCTTCCAAGGTGCGTATGGGTGCACAGCTGCACCCCGGTACCACCATCATGCCGGGTGCGAGCTACGTCAACTTCAACGCCGGAACCACCGGGCCGGTTATGGTCGAAGGCCGCGTCTCCAGCTCCGCCGTGGTGGGTGAGGGCAGCGACGTGGGCGGCGGTGCTTCCATCCTGGGTGTCCTCTCCGGAACCAACGGCAACCCGGTTACCATCGGTAAAAACACCCTGCTGGGCGCCAACAGCGTCACCGGTATTCCCCTGGGTGACGGCTGCATTGTCGATGCGGGTATCGCCGTACTGGAAGGGACCAAGTTCCATGTCAACGAAACCACGCTGGTCATGCTCCAGGAGCTCAACCCCACGCTCAAAAAGAACGACAGCGGCTTTTACAAAGGCCTTGATCTGGCGGGCATGCACGGTATCCACTTCCGCTATGACAGCGTGAAAAGCCAGTACGTGGCCCTGCGCAGCAAGCGTGAGGTCAAGCTAAACGCCGACCTGCACTAACCCCCAAGCCTCCGGAGAGACGATGCAAGAGCTGAGCTTCGAGTATCCGGAGGCTTTTTTTCTTCTGGCCCTTTTTATCCTCTGCCAGATTTTCTGCCGACGCATCGCCGTACGGCGCTACTTCCCCCACCTGCATTTTTTCTCCCGCGTGCACAGTTGGATGAGCTGGCAACGGCTGCTACGCTACCTGCTGGCCCTGCTGCTGGTTACGGCCATCGCTTCCCCCATTTTGATCGACCACCGCCACCCCGATAATCGCAACGGGTACGATCTGGTGCTCTGTATCGACTCCAGCGGCTCCATGGGGGATGCGGGGTTTGATACCAAGGCGGGAAATATCAGCAAGTTTGAATCGGTCCGCAGGATTGCCGGGGCGTTTATTTTGGGGCGACGCAATGACAACGTGGGGCTGGTCTTTTTTGGGGACTTTGCCTACATCGCTTCGCCCCTGACCTATGAAAAAGAGGCGCTGGTGGAGTTTCTTGGGTATCAGGACATGACCCTGGCCGGGCGCAATACCGCCATCGGCGACGGTCTGGCCCGAAGCCTGGAGGTGCTGGAAAGCTCCCATGCCAAGACACGGTTGATTGTGCTGCTCAGCGACGGCGAGCAAAACGCCGGAAGCGTCAGCGTAGCCCAGATGGCCCAGGCGGCGGCGCGTAACGGCATCCGCATCTACACCATCGCCGTGGGTGAAACGGCGGACGTGGCCCTGATGGAGCGCATTGCCGCGGATACGGGAGGGCAGGCCTTTGTGGCCAAAGATGCCCGCACACTGGAATCAGTCTATGAGGCCATCGACGGCATGGAGCCTTCCGAGTTGCGCAGCCGTGATTACGCCGCCAAGCACTATTTTTACGCCTATCCGGCCTGGGGTGCCTTGGCGGTGCTGCTGCTTTATGCGACCTTGCTCTTCCGGAGGGTCAGGATATGAGCTGGCAACATCCGGAGTGGCTCTGGCTGCTCGTGATCGTTGGGGGCTGGGCGGCATGGCTGGGCGTACGGGGCAGCGGGGCGCTGCGTGAGCGTCTGCTGCTGGGCGGTGCGGCGTTGATGACGGTGCTGGCCCTGGCGCACCCCTGGCTTCCGGAGGCACGGAGTGCGGGGGGTGCCGTGGGCAGTGACGTCCTGGTAGCCCTCGATGTCTCCCACTCCATGAGTGCCGCCGATATCGAGCCCACCCGTTTTGACGCCGCCAAGCAGATGGCAGACGCGCTGCTTTCCCAGCCCTCCGCCAATCGTTATGCCGTGGCCGCCTTTACCACCAATTTGCTCCCCCTGGCACCGCTGACGTCGGATCGGGAGTTTTTAAAAAATGTCCTAGAGGGGATCGAGCGGGAAAATATCCTGACCAAGTCCACCAACCTCATGGCGGTGCTGGAGGGGGCGGTGCGTAT
>QKHD01000392.1 GCA_003250175.1 Helicobacteraceae bacterium | reverse complement strand
GCCCGCGCCGATGTTGGTACCTTCGTCGATGCTCGCATCGCCCAGGTAGCTGAGATGCCCCGCCTTGACTCCGGTAAGCGTCGATTTTTTAACCTCGACAAAGTTGCCGATGTGGGTTTTTTGTAGGCGGCTGGCGGGTCGGATGCGGGCCATGGGGCCGACGGTAGAGTCTTCCACCACGCTCTCCTCAACGACAGAGTGGGCGAAGATCCGGCTGCGGACAATCCGGCTTTTACCCTTAAACACGCAGCCGCTCTCCACCTCGCACTCCCCTTCGAAGGTGACGTCGGAACCGATGAAGATCGTCTCCGGAAGGTGCATGATCACCCCTTCGTTCATCCAGTGCTCACGGATACGGCGCTGCATGATCATCTCGGCCGCGGCCAGCTCTTTTTTGGAATTGACCCCCATGAACTCCGCTTCGCTCACATCCACATAGACCACCTTGCGACCAGCCTTGATAGCCAGTTCAATGAGCTCGGTTATGTAGTACTCCGCCTGGGCGTTGGCGTTGCTGAGTCTGGGCAAGAACTCATCCAAAAAGCTCTTTGAAAAGACATAGACCCCCGCATTAACCCGGGTGACTTCCTTTTCATCAGGGCTGGCGTCCTTGTCTTCGACGATCTTCTTCACCTGGCTTCCGGCGGTAATGACACGGCCGTATCCGCTGGGATCGTCCAGCACAAAAGTGGTCAGCACCACATCGGCGTGGCTCTCCATGAGAGGAGCCAGGCTCTCTTTTCGTACCAGCGGCATGTCACCGTTTAACACAAGCACCCGCTCATGCTTGGGTTTGGCAGCCATCACCGCCCCGCCGGTTCCGGGGTAGTTGTCGTGATCCTGACGGATCACATCGACCTGAGCAAAAGAGGCCTTGATCATCGCCTCGACCCGCTCCGCCTGGTGGTAAACAATGGCATGAATATCGTCACTGAGACCTTCCGCCTACCTTCGGCGTGTCGGATTTCATCCGTGAACCCTTGCCGGCGGCCATGATGATAATGGAATAATTCATGATAATGATTATGTCTCTTATGTAAGTTTTTATCTACGTTTATGTAAGATGTTAGCATAAAATTTTTTAAAAATTTGACGATTGATTCTGCACAAATTAAACAGTAGACAAGGTTGGCGCTTAGTATGGATTTAGGAACGGTTGTAGGGATTGTACTGGCATTCGGGCTTGTCATCGCAGCGATGGCTTTGGGTGTCGGGATTGGCCCCTATATGGACATCCAGTCCTTCCTGATCGTTGTCGGGGGCTCCATCGCCGCGCTGTTGATCGCCTTTAAAATGGACGAGATGAAGCAGTTCATGACGGTCTTTATGATCGCCGTCAAACCGCCACAGGCCGACATCCCCGGCCTGATCGAAAAACTGGTCGGTTACGCCACCGATGCCCGCCGCGACGGGATTTTGGCCCTGGAAACCAAGGTCAACGGCGAAGAGGACATCTTCTTAAAAAAAGGGCTCTCCCTAGCCGTCGACGGCAATGAACCCGACATCATCCGCGACCTTCTTGAAATCGAAACGGGCCAGATGGATGCCCGACACCGACAGCGCGCCTCCATGTTTGAACAGTTCGGCGGGATCGCCGGGGCGTTTGGTATGATCGGAACCCTGGTCGGTCTGGTTGCGATGCTTGTTAACATGAGCGACCCCTCCTCCATCGGTCCGGCGATGGCGGTTGCCCTTTTGACCACCCTGTACGGTTCCTTGATCGGGAACATTCTGGGTGCGCCCGTTGCCAACATTCTTTTGATCCGCAACTCCGACGAGGTCTTGGTTAAGACCATCGTCATCGAGGGGATCATGTCCATCCAGGCCGGTGACAACCCCCGCACCCTGGAGCAAAAACTTCTCTCCTTCCTGCCGCCAAAAGAGCGGAACAGTCAGTTTGAGTAATTCCTGATGGGAAAAAAAGCCCCCTGCCCCCAGTGCCCCCAGTGTCTCCCACGCTGGCTGGTTACCTTCGGGGACTTGATGTCCCTGCTGCTGGTTTTCTTTATTCTTCTTCTCTCCATGAGTAGTATGGACACCAAAAAAGTCAACGAAGCCATCGGCTCCCTAGCCGGTGCCATGAGCGTTCTGGACGGTGGTAAGCAGACCGAAGTCAGCATCGAACGCATCCAGGAAGCGACCCCCATCGAAGAGACCACCCCCACCACCCAGGAAGTCAACCGGATCGAAGCGGTAATCGCGGAAGTCAACGAGATCATCCAGTCCCAGGGCGGTCAGGCGGTCACCCTGGAAGAGGCGGAAGACGGCTTTATTATCCAGATGCCCGCCAGCCTGCTCTTTCAGCCGGGCAGTGCCGTCATCGAAAACGACGATGCCCTGCTCTTTATCAAGCGGGTCGCCCTGATGATCAGCAAGATGAGCGCCAACATGGACATCGTCGTCCGCGGCCATACCGACAACATGCCCCTGCCTTCCAGCAGCCCCTATAAAGACAACTGGGAGCTCTCCACCGCCCGTGCCGTCACGGTGACCAAAGAGCTGATCAAAGACGATGTGCGCGCCTCCCGACTCAGCGCCGCCGGACACGCGGAGTTCCGCCCCATCACCACCAACGCAACCGCCGAGGGCCGTGCCCGAAACCGCCGCGTGGAGCTGCACTTCCTTAGTAAAGACCAGGGGATTCAGACCCAGACGGCCAAAAGTATTCTCGATACGGTGACCGAATAAGATGCGCTTTCTTCTTCCGCTGCTCTTCCTCGCCGCTACGCTGGTAGCGGAAACGGTTCAGATTCCTACGGTTGATCTCCGGATCAACGCGCCCCAGCAGCCGGTTCAGCTGGTGCAGACCCTCAATGTCGTTCTACTTATCACCCTGCTCATTCTGGCTCCCTCTTTAGTGCTGGTCATGACCAGTTTTACCCGTCTGATTATCGTTTTTGCCTTTTTGCGCCAGGCTTTGGGAACCCAGCAGATGCCCCCGACCCAGCTGCTCGTCTCCCTCTCGTTGGTGCTGACTTTTTTTATCATGGAACCGGCGGGCAAACAGGCCTATCAGGACGGGATCAAACCCTATATGGATGAAAAGATCGGCTACGAAGAGGCCTTTGTCAAAAGTGTCCAGCCCTTTAAGGAGTTCATGATCCGCAACACCCGTGAAAAAGACCTGGCGCTTTTCCTGCGCATCCGCGGCCAGGAGAATTTTCAGAGCGAAGCGGACATCACCCTGACCGTGCTCGTTCCCGCCTTTATGATCAGCGAACTCAAAACCGCCTTCGAGATCGGCTTTTTACTCTTTTTGCCCTTCCTCATTATTGACATGGTGGTCAGCTCCGTCTTGATGGCGATGGGTATGATGATGCTGCCGCCCGTTATGATCTCCATGCCCTTTAAGATTATTCTTTTTATTCTCGTCGACGGCTGGAACCTCATCGTCATGCAGCTGGTGGAGAGTTTCCGCTGACGCAGCGTTTTCGCTGGATCGAAGGGGCGGAAAACTACCACTTCGAATACGATGAAAACACCATCCATGTCCATGAGGTTGAATCCATCCGTTTTACCGAGCGTCTCAGCCGCGACGAGCTGGATATGCTGATGCAAACCTACCTTTACCACCCTGAAAAATTCCAAGGCAACAGTGCCGAAATCTTCAAATCCTACCTCGACAAACGGGGCATCTCGCTCCCCGCCTAGGCTCGTTTCCATTCAAATTTCTTTGGGGTGAGGTGGGCTATAATCTATCTCTAATAACGAACGGAGAGATGGACGATGGAGAACCCTAAAAAGCGTATTTATAATCCCGAATCCCGGGAAAATGTCAGTGCCCGCCGCATCATCAGCGGCAACCCCACCGGCCTCATTGAGCTGACCAAAGTCAAGTACCAGTGGGCGATCAATCTGTGGGACATGATGCTGGCCAATACCTGGTTCCCCAAAGAGGTCGACATGACCCAGGATGCCAAGGACTACAAGCTCCTCTCCAACCACGAAAAACGGATGTACGACCTGGTTCTCTCCCAGCTCATTTTCATGGACTCGATCCAGACCAACAACATCCAGGATAACATGAACCCCTACATCACCGCTCCGGAGATCAACGTGCTTCTGGCCCGCCAGGCCTTTGAAGAGGCGCTGCACTCCTCCAGCTATGCGGTTATGGTCGAGTCCATCTCCGAAAATACGGACGAAATCTACGACATGTGGCGTCAAGACCCGGTCCTGGCCCGCAAAAACGAATATATCGCCCAAATCTACACGGACCTGGATAAAAACCCCACCGACGAAAACAAGCTGCTGGCCATGTTTGCCAACCAGGCCCTGGAAGGAATCTACTTCTATGCCGGTTTCTCCGCCATGTACACCTTGGCTAGAAGCGGCAAGATGCTGGGTTCTGCCCAGATGATCCGCTTTATCCAGCGCGACGAAGTAACCCACCTGCTGGTTTTCCAAAACATGATCAACTCCATGCGAAAAGAGCGTCCGGAGCTCTTCACCAAAGCCCTCGAAGAGAAGGTCTACGAGATGTTCCGAGCCGCGGTCGAGCTGGAAAGCACCTGGGGCAAGCACATTACCAACGGCCAGATTCTGGGTCTTAACGACCAGATCATCGAGCAGTACATCCAGTACCTGGCGGATGACCGCTTGAAGCGGGTCGGCTTTGCCCCCATCTTTAATGTCGCCCACCCCATGAAATGGGTCGACGGTTTCTCCAGCCTCAATGAACACAAATCCAACTTCTTCGAGGCCACGGTAACCAACTACTCCAAGGGCAGCCTCTCCATGGACGACTTCTAATCGAAGCCGTCCTTTTGTCAAACTAACTTCGCTTCATTAATTATTATTAATTTTTATTACTCTATGATGCCTAAAGACGATTGTCAAAAGGTGTGTCATGGATTTAACGCAGTTTTTTCGTTTTTTCGATGCTGCTCCTATTCCCTATCAATCCCTTGATTCCAGCGGGAACATTCGCTATGTCAATGCGGCCTGGTGCCGTGTTTTGGGCTATTCCAAAGAGCAGGTGCTCGGCACCTCCTTTGCCAATCTCCTTCCTGAAAAAAACCGCGCCCTTTTTCCCCAATACATTACCGCATTTTTTGAGGGTAACAAGACCGAAAAAGATGCCCAATACCGCCTGCGCCACCGTGACGGCAGCTGGCTGAGCGTACGCTATAACGGCAGCGTACTCCGTGATCCGGAGATTCCGGAGCCGTTAACCCAGTGCTTTTTCTATGAGACTGCCGTGGAAAACCGTCTGAACCGGGAAAAAGAGTATTACAAAGGCCGCTACCGTGAGCTCTTTGACAATGCCAGAGACGGCATGGCCATCTACAAACCTCTGCCCTCCGGAGAGGATTTTACCTTTGTCGATTTCAATCGTGCGGCAGAGACCATCACCCGGACCAACCAGGAGGAGGTCGTGGGCAAGCGGCTTTTGGAGGTCTTTCCCAATATGGACAAAACGCCGCTGCTCCAGGCTCTGCGTGATGTCGCCGCCGACGGCAAACCCCGCGATCTGGAACCCTTCTACTACGAAGACGACCGCCGCCGTGGCTACCGCCGCAACCGTGTATTTCGTCTTCCCTCCGGAGAGGTGGTAACCAGCTTCAGCGACGTAACCCAGGAGGAGATCGGCAAAACCTTTCTCAAGACCGTTTTTACCCTGGAAGACAACTTTGTCTGCACCACCATCCGGGGCGAAGTGATCCAGGAGTGCAACAACGCCTTGCTCGATTTTCTGGGGCTGGCGTCGATGGAAGCCTTTAAGCGCATCCACCACTGCATCTGCGACTGCTTTATCCGGGATGATGCCAAGGGTTACATCGGTGCGGACATGGACGGAATCAACTGGCTTGATTATGTCATCACCCACCAGCGCACCCAAACCGTCAAAACCATTATGCTCTCCAAGGAGGGCGTGCCCCATGTCTTCTCCCTGCACGCCTCCCCCGTGACCTACGACGACAAGGACCGCTACCTTGTTCTCTTCAGCGACATCACCCTGATTGAGGATTTTCAGGCCGAGCTTCTGCGCCGTCTGGATGAAAAAACCACCGAACTGCGCCAGAACATCGACCTGCTGCAAAAGAGCGAAGAGATCACCAAGAGCGGCAGCTGGCGTATGGATCTGCATCGCAACACCCTGCTCTTTTCCGAAGGGCTCAAACGGCTCTTTAATACGCCACCCCAGATGAGCGAAATCGCCTTTGACGATCTGCACCTCTACATTCCGGAGGCTGCGGCTACGGAGATTAAAGAGGCGATCGCCACGGCCAAAACCAGCGGCCATTACTACACCAAAAAAAGCATCTTCCTCCCCTCCGGAGCCGAACGTATTATCGTCGGTATCGGCGAAACCCAGTGGGATGAAACGGGCAACCCGATCAGTATCGTGGGTGTCTCCAACGACGTCACGGAGAGCGACCGAACCGAACAGCTCGAACGGGAAAACGAACGCCTTCAGCTTCACCGCTACAAGCTCGATTCGCTCCACCATATGTTCAGCGCCATCGCCCACCACTGGCGCCAGCCGCTCAGCGTCATCTCCCTCGTCGCCGACGATCTGGCGGCCCAGCTTGAAGAGCTGCCCCTTCCGGAGGAGACCAAAAGCTCCATGGCCAAGGATCTGCGCATGCTTTTGGAGCATGCCCGTTTCCTCTCCCAGACGATCAACGACTTTGCCCTCTTCGCCTCCGGAACGATCAAGCCCACCCGCTTTAATCTCCAGCATGCCGTGGCGGAAACCCACGCGCTCTACAAGGCCAAGCTGGATGATTTTGATATTGAGATGACCATGGACGGTGAAGGGTGGGAGCTGGACGGCGACCGGTATGAATTAATGCGCATCCTCACCAGCCTGCTGGAAAACGCCATCGAGGCGATCCAGAAAAAACGCCTCTCAACACCGGGTTTTGCCGGGAAAATCTCGCTCCGGATTGCTCCACAGACCCTGACCCTGTGCGACAACGGCTCCGGCGTCCTTCCGGAGCACCGCAGCAAGATTTTCGATCCCTACTTCACCACCAAGTTCATGGGATGGGCCAGGGCATCGGGCTTTCCCTTTACTACAACAGCATCAGCCTCTCCAAAAACTTCAAGGCCAGCCTGACCCTGGAGGAGAGCACCGCGGAAGGAAGCTGTTTTCTTATCCGTTTCCACCCGCATGGCGGAACTTTTTAAGGGCCACCCGCTCAAAAAACCTAGGCAATAGCCGGTAGAGCACAATAGGCACGGCGTACCAGGCGGGAAAAACAAGCGAACGCTCACGCCCTTCGATCGCCCGCATCACCCGCTTGGCATAGTGGTCTGCCGTGGTGCTGCCGGGGGTTGAGGGCGGCTGCTTGCCCCCCTTGGATCGCAGCGAAAAACCGGTGGCCACCCGGCCGATGATCAGATCCAGCACCTGCACGCCGTCATCCAGAAGCTCGGCGCGCAGGGAGTCGGAAAAGGCGGTCAGGGCCGACTTGCTGGCGCAGTAAGCCCCCATGTAGGGCAGCGCCACCTTTCCCGCGACGGAGGAGACGTTGACGATCATGCCTTTTGATGCTTTCAGGTGCGGCAGCGCCAGTTTGCTCAGACGCACCGGAGCGATCACGTTAAGGGCAAAGAGCTGTTCCACATCGGCCATTTCCCCCTCTTCCCAGGTCTCATACATCCCCACGCCGGCGTTGTTGACCAGCAGGTCGATCCGGCCAAACTCTTTTACCGTCGTCTCGATCAGCGTGCGGCAAAACTCCGGGTCCGTGAGCTCTCCGGAGATAAAGCGATCTTCCTGCGCTTCGCCCGGGTTTCGCGCCGTCCCTACGACCACGTATCCGGAGGCCTTGAGTGCCGCGCTCAGCGCCGCGCCCAGCCCCTTGGAATTTCCCGTTACCAGTGCCACTTTTTCCATGCGTCTCCTCGCTTTATATCCATCTGTGTTATACTCTACGACCCAATGCGCAAAATCATATACCGAAAGTCCTGCATGAAACTCTTTCATCTCTCGCACATCGACCTTGACGGTTATAGCTGTCAGCTGGTATCGAGCCATTTTTGTAATGATATCAGATTCTACAATTCCAACTACGGCAACGAAATTACCGCCCGTATCAAAGAGATCGAACACGATCTGCAGCACCTGGACACCAAAGAGGAGATGTTGATCCTCGTCACCGACGTCAACATCACCCGCGAGGAGTGCAAGCTGCTCGACCAGGCTGTGGCCCGGATGAAATTTTTAGGCAAGAAGGTCTCCATCCAGCTGCTGGACCACCACCAGACCGGAGCACCCCAGGCCAAGGAGTACAGCTGGTACCATCTGGATACGACCAAGTGCGCTACGCTACTGACTTTTGAATACTTCTGCCAGCACTACCCCGAAGTCTCCCTGCCGGAGGAGATGGCCACCTACGTTCAGGCGGTCAACGCCTTTGACCTCTGGCACGAAGCCTCCGAGTGGTTTGAATTTGGCAAGGTGCTCAACCGCTACATGGTGGAGGCCAAGGAGATCAACAAGATGCTCTTCGGCGATGACAACGTCGCCTACCGCCTCAAGCTGCTCAAGGCGACCTTCCCCTACCTGGAGGGCAACCGCTACATCGAAATGGACGACGATCTGATCGTGCATAAAAAATCCTCCCTCTATCCCGGACAGAAGGAGACATTGGATAACCTCACCTCCCTCTACATCACGGAGCTTTTGAGCAAACGTAAAAATGATATGATCGTTCTTTACGGCGAATACAAGGGGCTTCTGACGAGCCAGATCGGAAACACCTCCGTTCTGGGCAACAGCTTTTTAAAGAACAATCCGGAGTTTGACTTTTTTATGGATGTCGCCCCCAGCGGCAACGTCAGCCTCCGCGCCGACAACAAGATGGACGTGAGCGCCTTTGCCCAGGAGTACTTCGGCGGCGGCGGCCACCCCAACGCAGCCGGAGGACGCATGGGCAATATTCTGCGCGAATGTTACAGCTACCGGGAACTCAAACAGGCGGTTCAGTCGTTTATCGACGACAAGTCTAAGTAGTGCTTTAACTTATAATTGTCATAAATATTGTTTATGGCTAATTTAAGATTACTGTGCTAAATTACCAAAAAATTCGAAATAAGGAAACTCTATGAGCGACTCTCAAACCGAGATCAAAACCCACACGCCTTATTATAAAATGCGCTACGTGGCCTACGTACTGCTGACTATCGTATCCCTGGGACTTCCCTTTGTCACCATCGACGGTCACCACATTTTCCTGCTCTCCTTCGACCATATGCGTCTGGAGCTGATGGGCACAGCCTTTGACATGCAGGAATTCTACCTGATGCCATTCCTGCTCATGCTTCTGTTTATCTTCATCTTCGCCCAGACCGTTATCGGCGGCCGCGTATGGTGCGGATGGGCCTGTCCGCAGACCATTTTTCGTGTCTTCTACCGTGACTGGATCAAGGGGGCTCTGCTTGGCATGAACCGCCGCAAAAACAAGCAGAAAGACAAAAAGATGGGCGCCGGTGAAAAGCGTGTCAAAGAGGTGATCGCCTTTAGTATCTGGGTGGTACTGGCCTTTATCGCCGCCATGAACTTCACCTGGTACTTCGTTCCACCGGAAGATTTTTTCGTCTATATGCAAAACCCTGCGGAACACCCCATTCTGCTCACCATCATCCTGGTCATCGCCGCCTTCTTGATCTATGACATCGTCAAGCTCAAAGAGGATTTCTGTGCATACGTCTGCCCCTACGTCCGGATTCAGTCCGTTTTGTATGATGACGACACCGTTTACACCATCTATGACGAAAAACGCGGCGGTAAAATCTACGACAACGACAATAAGATCGACGAGCGCAACGAGTGTACCGGTTGTGAAGCCTGTGTCACCGTCTGCCCGACCCACATCGATATCCGTCAGGGTCTGCAACTGGAGTGCATCAACTGCCTCGAGTGCGCCGACGAATGTACCAAAGTCATGGGCAAACTGGGCAAACCGTCCCTGATCGAATGGCGAAGTAAAAACTACTTCAAAACCGGCAAGCTGAGCCTGCTGCGCTTTAAGACCATCGCCTATGCGGTTCTGCTCATCGGCATCACCATCGCGCTCTTTATCATGGGCTCCACCAAAGAGACCATGCTGCTTAACATCAATAAGAGCAACCGTGTGTATAAAATCGAAGGCAATACCGTTTCCAACGACTACCAGTTCCTCTTTACCAACACTCAGGATGACGGACACCAGTTCATGTTTGAAGTGGTCGGCCGTGACGATATCACCATCGAACGCCCAACCGAACCGTTCTACATCGCTTCCGAGATGAAGGTGAAAAAAGTTGTCGTTCTCTCCACCAAGGAAAAGATCGGCAAGAGCCAGGACGTTACCAGCAAAATCCCGATCATCATCCGTGCCTATGCGGTCGATGCCAAGGATACGGTCTTTGTTACCCGCAAGACCATTTTTGCCTACCCGCCACTGAAAGAAGTTCAGTAACACATTTCGGCCCGCATCCCCTGCGGGCCCTTTCCACTACAGCAAACTCCTGATATACTTATGTCACTTTAAAGGAGTATTATCATGGAAGAAACGCTCTTAAATCTATTTGATTCCGCCCCGTTTCTCGTTAGTCTGCTCGCCGGCGTTCTGACCTTTGTCAGCCCCTGCGTCCTGCCTCTCATACCTGCATATCTCTCATACATTTCCGGTATCTCCGTCAAGGAGCTCCAAAACGACCAGGTTCTTACCCGCGAACAGCATCTGCGGATTATCTTTGCCTCTCTGATGTTTATCCTGGGCTTCAGCCTGATTTTTATCCTTCTGGGTGCCTCCATGGCCGAACTGGTCAAGGACTTTTTTAACTACCCATGGGTCACCTGGGTTGCCGGTGGGATTATCATTATCTTCGGTCTGCAGACCATGGGGGTTCTCAACCTCCGGATTCTCAACCTGAGCAAACAGTCCCAGTTTGGTTCCACCAAAGGGCTTTTCGCCCCCTTTATCCTGGGGGTCAGCTTTGCCCTGGGGTGGACACCCTGCATCGGCCCCATCTTTGCGGCCATCGTCTCCATGGCGGCCCAGGGTGCGGGAAGCGGCCTGGCCCTGATGGTCACCTACAGCTTCGGTCTGGCCATTCCCTTCTTCCTGGCGGCGCTCTTTACAGCCAAAGCCATCGGATTTTTCACTAAGATCAAACAGTACTTCCGGATCATCGAGATCGTTGCCGGAGGGCTTCTGGTCATCATCGGTATTACCATCGCCAGCGGCGGTATGGGAAAACTGACAGCACTCTTTATTTAGGTAGATAATGAAAAGCGAGAACTTCAGCCTCTTACGAAACTTCAAAAACTCCCTCAACGGCCTGCGTGAAGTCACGGCCAATGAGACCCCCATGCGCCTGGAGGTTTACCTCCTGTGCATCGTCGGGATCGGCCTCATCTTCGCCCCCCTGGGGCTGATTTACAAACTGATCCTGTTTGCCTCCCTGCTTCTGCCCATCCTAGCCGAGCTGCTCAACAGCGCCGTAGAACGCTCCGTCGACCTGGTCACGGGGGATTATCACGAACTGGCCAAACACGCCAAGGATGCCGCCAGCGCTGCTGTTTTGGTTGCCTTTACTATCACGGGCTTTATCTGGCTGATCGTCTTTATCCACCTCTACGCCTAAGGAGACTCTATGCGGATCATCAACGCCCGCCTTCCGGAACACGACACCCTTGTTAGCATCCTGATCGATGACGGTATCATCACCGCTATCGGCGACAACGCTCCGGATTCCGGAGCCCTGGATGCCAAGGGGTGCTGGGTGCTTCCCGGGCTGGTCGATCTGAACTTCAACCTCCAGGATCCCGGCAACCGTTCCGTCGAAAGCCTGGGTCGGGCGATTATGGATGCGGCCAAGGGCGGGATCACCCACATCGTGGCCAAGCCTTATACCGATCCGGTCGTGGACAAAGAGATCACCATGGAGTACCTTCATGCGAGGCTCCACGGTCAAAAGGGGGCGCGCCTCTCCATTCTCGCCAGTGCCACCCTGGACGGCAAGGGCGAAGCCCTCTCCGAGCAGGCCACCCTCTACCACAACGGCGCCCTGGGCTGCCACACCTATTCGGACATCAACGCCAATATTTTGCGCCGAACCTTTGAATACGCCTGGATGCAGCAGAAGATGCTCTTTGTCTCCTGCCGCAACCGCGAGCTGGAAGCCGGCGGCGTCATGGCCGAGGGTGAAACCGCTTCCCGCATGGGGCTGCCCACCGTACTTCCACTGGCCCAAAGCACCGAAGTGGCCAAGGTATGTGAAATGGCCCGTTACCTTAAAGCTGAAACCCTCCTCCAGGAGATCAGCACCCAAGAGAGTATCGAGCTGATCCGGAGCATCCGCCAAAGCACACCGCTGATTCATGCCGAAGTGGGTATCGATCACCTCATCCTCGACGACACGGCATGCGACGGGTTTAACACCTTTGCCAAGGTCTCCCCGCCCCTGGAAAACAGCCGGACCAAAGCGGCCCTCGTTGCTGCGGTCAAAGAAGGGGTGATCGAGGTCATCGCCACCCACCATACGGCCAAAAGCCTCAACAGCAAAGATATGCCCTTTGACCTGGCCACCGACGGCACCCGTCACGCGGGCTACTTTCTTCCCCTGCTCTATACCCATCTGATCAAGCCGGGTATTCTCAGCCTTCCGGAGGTGATCAAAGCGTGCAGCACCACCCCCGCTGAGCTTATTGGGGATAAACAGGCAGGACGCATCGCCATAGGGCGACGGGCCGATATGGTCATCTTTGATCCGGAGGGTTCCACTCCGGTCGATGAGAGCATCAACTCCCCCTTCCGGGGCACGACCCTTCAGGGTTGTGTCAGCCAGACAATCGTCAACGGGGAGCCTCTGCTGTAGATGGCCCAACGAACCGTTCACTACAAGGGCACGGATTACGCCGTCGCCTACGATCTGATCAACCCCAAGGGCGTGCCTGCCGTACTCTTTCTGCATGGGTGGGGAAGCAACCGCGCCATTATGCGACAGGCCTTCGAAACCCCCTTCTTGAAGACAGCCCAGCTCTATGTCGATATGCCGGGCTTTGGAGCCAGTCCTTCGGACAGCGTTCTGGACAGCAACGACTACGCCGCCATCATGGCCCTCTTTTTAGACGCTGTCGGGTTTAAACCGACGATCATCGTCGGTCACTCCTTTGGCGGGAAAATCGCCACACTTTTGAATCCGGAGCACCTGGTGCTCGTCAGCAGCGCCGGTATCGTTCCCCCCAAACCCTTCAAGGTTAAGAGCAAGATCGTGGTTTTTAAACTCTTCAAACATCTGGGGCTGGGGCGTTTTTACCGTCTCTTTGCCACCAAGGACGTACAGGGCATGCCCAAGAATATGTACGAAACCCTCAAGCGGGTGGTTAACGAGGATTTTACCGATACCTTTGCTGCCTTTAAGGGCAAGGCCACCCTCTTCTGGGGCGAGGCCGACACGGCCACCCCATTAGCCTGCGGCCGAAAAATAGCCGAGCTCATTTCCCAGGCCCGGTTCTATCCCCTCTCCGGAGATCACTTCTTCTTTTTACAGCATGGTCGTGAAATTGCCGAACACATCTTAGAAGGCGTAACCGAAGCCTAGGGTGTAGTAGGCGTCGCTCTTTTTGTTCGCCTCGAAGGGTCGGGTATCATCCCGCAGTCCGGCGGAGAGTTTGGCGTGCAGCTTCTCCGTAAAAAAGAGCTTGACCGCTCCGTTGGCCAGCAGATAATAATCTTCGGTATCTTCGAGAGCCGGCTGGTAGTAAAAAGTCACCGTCGCCTCAAAGCTTTTATCGATCTTCTGGATATAGGAGAGGTAGAGGTTGGCCCGGTTCATGTATTCGCGCACTTCATCCCCCGTATCCGCCTCGTAGATCTCCTCGGACCCATAGGCTCCGGCACCAATGTAAAAACGTGCACTTTTCCCCTTATAAAGGCGGTAGCGTAGCCCTGCACCGGCCAGGTTGCGAAGGGTAAGGCTCAGAAATTCGTTCTGCTCGCTCTGCAGGTAGAGCTCCCCTACCCACTCCGACGTGATCGATTCCAGGTGGCGCAGGTGGACAAAACTCTTATCTTCCACCTTTTGGTCATCCTCCTTGGCATAGAGGAAGTTGGAGAGAATATAATCGACCCGGTCCGTATAGTCGTACTGCAGCTTGGCCCCGCCGCTGTACTCTTTTCGGTTGGTGTTGCCCGACGTCTCCTTGGAGGCTCCGTCAATCTCTCCGCTAAATCCCTCGCCTTCGTTGGGTTCCACCGGAGAGACCGATACAATCGCCTGCAGCCCCATTTGGCACAGCAGCAGCGCTATCACTAGTTTTTTCATTTTCTTTCATCCCTTTCATTTAACATAACATGCTACAATCGAGCCATGAAATCGACCTGGCGCAACTGGCTCAAAGCATCGTTCCTGACTGTTCTGTTTTATCTGCTAGTGGGCGCCGTACTGGTCCGGATGGCCCTGCCACGCCCTGTGGATAAGCCGGAACACACCCCCATGAAACTCTCCATGTTCGAGATGCCGCCGTCCCGGCCTGTGCAGCCAACAACCGCTTCGCAGCAATCGGCCCATGACAAAGTATCAAAAAATGCCCAAAAAAACCAACCGGATGAGGAGCCGGGCTATCTTGACCCCAAGCGCCAAAACAAACCGACCGATGCCAATCTGTCGGTGATGCAGCCCCTTGCCCCGGTTCCACCCATGCCCTCGTTTTCCCAGATCAACGCCCTCTTTCAGCCCAAGAAGGTGCAAAAAGGGGTCAATCCGCAGCTCAAGGAGCTCTACGGTAACACCGTGGACGAACTGGCTCCGGAGGCCCTGGAGTACCTGGAAGACAACCTCAACCGCATCGGCTACGTCACCCAGCAGTATCTGGAATTCCCCACCCTGGGCGGCGATCTGGGGATGCAGGGCGAAACGATTCTCGCCTTCGACCTCTACCCCAACGGCGATATCTCCGACATCAAACTGCTCCAAAGCTCCGGATACACTCTTCTGGACGACAACGCCGTCGAAACCGTGGAGGTCGCCTACAAAGAGTACCCCCACCCCAAGGTCGTCACCCCAATCCGTTTGCTGGTAAAATACATCAATCAATTTGCAAGGTAACCACACCATGATCGATTTTCTCAACGAAACCGAAAACACCGAAGCCGAAACCGTCCTGGGCGAGTTGGGGATTATCCTCAGCGAAAGCGGCGGGGGTGAACTGGAACTCATCTTCGTCGACGACGAACAGATGCAGGAGATCAACCGCACCACCCGCAATATGGACAAACCCACCGATGTGCTGAGTTTTCCCCTGGAGATGCCCGGCGGCATCGCACCTTTGGGAACCGTCATCATCTCCCTCGACACCGCCGCTCAGGCGGCAGACGAACTGGGCCACACCCTGCATGACGAGATTAAACTCCTCTTTATTCATGGCATGCTCCACCTGCGCGGGTTTGATCACGAAACCGACGAAGGCGAAATGCGCACCGAAGAGGAAGCTCTGGTTAAACGCTTTAACCTCCCCGAAAGTCTGATCGTCCGCTCCGAGACTCTCTGATTCAACTGGATGCGTTATAATGGCGCAATTTTTTTCAAGGGGCGTTTTATGGATTTTCTTCTCTTCGTCGTCGCCGTTGCCGTACTGATCTATGGGGCCGAACTGGTCATCAAAGAGTCAGAACGCATCGCGCTGCACTTTAATATCTCCTCCTTCGTGATCGGGGCCAGCCTGATCGCGTTCGGAACCAGCCTTCCGGAGCTGGCCGCCAGTCTTCAGGCAAGTATCGCGGGCAAGAGCGATATCGCCGCCTCCAACGTACTGGGCAGCGTCATGCTCAATATCGCCCTGGTTCTGGGTCTGGTCTTTATGCTCTCCAAGAGCCTCAAGCCGACCCGTGACCTCTTTAACCTGGACAGCGCCTGGATTTTTATCCCCATCGCCCTCTTTGCCCTAACCGTCTTTGACGGGGTCATCACCCGCCTCGAAGGGGTCATCTTCCTCTTTTTGATGGTGGCCTACCTGATCTTCCTCGCCCAGGACGGCGACGGGGTCGAAGGGGAGATTGACGAAGAGGCAAAAACGGGAAAATTCAACTGGTATAAAAGTATCGCCCTGCTGGCGGTCGGTTTTATTCTGGTGATCGAAGGGGCGGATCTGACCGTCGACAGCGCCGCGGCAATCGCACGCAGTTTCGGGGTCAGCGAATGGCTCATCGGCCTGCTGCTGCTGGCCTTCGGTACGAGCCTTCCGGAGCTTGTGGTCAGCGTCAAAGCGGCTATGAAAGGCAATGCGGAAATGAGCATCGGCAACATCATCGGCTCCAACGTCGCCAACTTCTCCATGGTTCTGGGCAGTGCGACCATCGCCAACCCGATCGTGCTCAACATGGAACGATCCCTCTTCGACATCGTAGCCGTGATGGTGATCTCCATGGTCTTTATCTTCGTTTTGGCAAACCGTCTCTACAGCCGATCCACCGGTGTCATCTTTCTCAGCTTTGCCGCTCTGGTAGTCGTAAACGCCATCAGCGCCCTATAAATATCCCAACTCCGCCAGTTTCATATAAATCTCCGTCGCGATAGGGCCCGCTGCGGAGCCCCCGTGACCCCCGTGTTCGACCAGAACCGCCACCACATAGCGCGGGTTAACCGCCGGGGCGTAGCTGGTCAGCCAGGCGTGGGAACGCTTGTAATATTCCAGTTCCGATTCCTTGATACGCGCCTTTTCTTCCTGGGAAATCCCGACAACCTGTGCCGTACCCGTTTTCGCTGCGATCAACATGGGCAGCTGAATGTAGCGTGAGGCCGTCCCATAGGGGGTGTTGCTGACATCGAGCATCGCCTGACGGATGCCGTCGATGTGTTTTTTGTCGCTGGGGGTCATGACGTTTTCGTCAATCTTGGGTAAAATCCGCTGATTCCCGATCCGGCTGGCAAAACGGGGCTCCGGAATCCGTCCGGTGGCAATCAGCGCCGTATTACGCGCTATCTGCATCGGGGTGGAGAGGAAA
>QKHD01000316.1 GCA_003250175.1 Helicobacteraceae bacterium | reverse complement strand
CCCACAAAGTCCAAAAAGGCCTGGTTGCAGCCGATGTAATGGTTGTTGTTGTCTTTGTAAAAGAGCGGGTTGGGGATGGCATCCATCAGCGCTTCGAGAAAAAGCAGCTGGTCATTGAGGCGCACTTCGGCTTTTTTTCGCTCCTCGATCTCACGGCGCAGTTCGTTGTTGATCACATGCAGATGGCGGTTCTCTTCTTGAATCAGGCTCTCAACGTCGCTTTTGACCTTGCTGAACACGCTCTGAATCTTGCTGTATTCGCTCTCGACCAGATTGACATCCTGATCGTCCGCTTCAAACTGGGCCAGATCGATGTGGTTGTGCTTGTTATCTTCCATGGCGCCTCCTCTTTATAGATTTTAGCTATTTTTTGTAAAATGTATCTAAAAAACACCAGGGGAAAACGACGGCCATGAAATCGAAAGATGCCCACGCCACCATTTTATCGGTTTTGGACGCGACCTTTGCCAAGATGGCTCCGGATGAGAGCCTTCCGGATACCTTCCTGGCCGATCTGATTACCGCCATCATCAGCGGCTGCGGCGAAGAGTGCCAGGGGCACGTCTCTCCGGAGCAGCTGAACGAACTCAACGACTGTCTGCGCAACGCCGTGCGCGTCATGGGTGAGTACGAGCAGACCACCCGCACCATCAGCAGCATGACGGAAAAGGAGATGCCCGAAATCTCCGACCTCATCTCCTCCGGAAGCAACGAGCGCATCGCCATCGCCTCCAGCCGCCTGAACGCCCTGCAGTCCAAGCTCAAAACGGAGCTTTCCAAGGCGGACGAGACGATCCGGATGTTCCGCACCCATATGGACGAGATGAAGCGAAAATCCAAGATCGACAAGCTCACCAAGACCTACAACCACACCGCCTACTATGCCGATATGGAACCGATTCTGCGCATCGGTGCCGACCGCGATCTGGATCTTTGCATGCTGATGATCCGGATCGACAACCTGGAAACAATCCGTGCCGCCCACGGCCAGGAGGCCTCGGACAAAATTCTGATCTATGTCAGCAAGTTGCTGGGGGCGCTGATCCGACAGGAAAACCGCATCTACCGCTTCGACAACAACACCTTCCTTATTGTCCTCAACCGCAGTGTCGAAGAGCACCTCTCCAACACGGAAAAACGCATCGTCGAGCGCCTGGCCAAACAGCGGGTCGTCTACGGTGACGCGGCCATCGACCTCACCGTCATCTCCGGAAAGAGCTTTCACCAACAGGGTGACTCCGTCACCGCCTTTACCGAGCGCAGCCTGAGCGACACGACCGTCCTGCTGGGCTAGTCGGCGACAGGAACCTCGATCGTAAAGAGGGCGCCCTGGGCGGTGTTTTCCGCCCGGATACGCCCGTGCATGTTGGTCTCTACGATCGTTTTTGCCATATAGAGTCCGATCCCCGTACCGGCCAGGTTCTGCTTGGTGGTAAAGTAGGGGTCGTAGATATGGGGCATGACCGTATCGTCGATGCCCCCGGCGTTGTCCTCAATGGCCAGCACGGCCGTTTGGTTGTTGCGGTAGCAGCGGATGGTGATCTCTCCGGACGTCGTGCGCCGCTCTTCCAGCACATCCTTCGCATTGTGCAGAATATTTAGCACCACCTGGGAAAACTCGTTTTTATAGCCCGTAATATCCACCGCTTCGCACGCCGTATTGTTTACCCGGATTCCGCTGCTCGCCAGGGCGGCGTTGAGCAGTTCCAGCGTGTCTTCCACCACGCCCTGAACGGAAAAGACACTCTTCTCTTTGCGGGGACGGAAAAAGTTTCTAAACTCATCGATCGTATCGGACATGCGGGACGTCAGCCAGGTGCCTTTCTCAATCATGGTACCGATGGCCGCCCGGTCCAAATCGCCCCCCTTGTGCAGCCCCTTGATCTCGTCGATCACGTCACAAAGGGCCTCCAGGGGCTGACGCCACTGGTGGGAGATGTTGCCGATCATCTCCCCCATGGCGGCCATTTTTGACTGCTGGATCAGCAGCTGTTCCTGTTCCTGCTGATAGAGACGCAGCTGTCGAAGCTGGGTAATATCGGCCAGCACCTCGACGCACCCTTTTTTCTCATTGCGACTATCGTTGTAGTCCGCCTCGTACCGCAGGACGGTACGCAGCTCCCCCTTGGCATTTCTGGTCTCAAACTCGGTTTCGGCGTCGGAGACGGGTTGGAGCTGATAGAGGCTGCCCCAGGGCTGCCCCGACACCAGGGTGCGATCCAGGGCAAAAAAGTCTAGAAAGCTGTCATTAACCCCCAGATAGCGGCCCGCTCCGTCCGTAAAGCCGACGGGCATGGGAACGGCGTCGATAAAGACCTCCAGAAATTCCAGCTCGTCCTGCAGGCGGTTTTCCAGACGACGCCGCTCCTCCACTTCCCGGCGCAGCTCTTCGTTGACCTGGTGAAGATGGCGGTTCTCTTCCGTTACCAGGGTTTCGATGTCCCCCTTGACCTCTTCAAAGACCTCTAAAAGACGCTCGTACTGGCCCTCGGCGGCTTCGAGATCGGTGGGTTCGATCCGTACGCTATCCAGGTTAATCAGCTCTTTGTCGTCTTTTTCCATCACTCTCGCCATTGTAGGGTCTGTCTTAGCGGACATTCTAACGATTTTTGTAGTATATTTGTATTAATCACT
>QKHD01000051.1 GCA_003250175.1 Helicobacteraceae bacterium | reverse complement strand
TTTTACCGCCGCCGTCATCCATCTGCATGTAGTAGCGCACGCCGGGAATGATTTTCGTATCACCCGCCGCGATGGCGTAGTTGGCTTCAAGCACGAGGCTGTTTAGCACTTCCGGAAGCATCAGGTAGCTCACTTCCGTGGTCAACTCTTCACCGATTTTGGATTTGGCGGTGAGGATAGAGAGGGTATGCTCCGTATCTTTACCTGCGGCGGTAAAGTTGGCATAGCTCAGACCTTTGTGGACAGCAGAATCATCGTTGTTGGCCCAGTTGTCCTGGCCGTTGCTAAACGTAATCACATCGTGACCGGTGGTGTGGTCGCGGAGTTTCTGGGAGACAAAGTGGGCGGCCCGAAGGGTTGTTCCGGCGATATCTTTGTTTTCCACGACGATCCCGTCAAAAGTGTTGGGAATCATCTTGGTGTCGTTGGAGGCGGTAAAGACCGATTCGAAAATCTGGCGGCCGACGGCAACGTTGGTTTTGGCAATCTGCGCGTCGATACTGGCCTGGCCGATCACCATCATGTCATATTTGTCATGGTATTTGACGTTGTAGCGGGAGAGCACGTCTTTCCCCGCACGGATCGTACCGATATCGGCGGCATCGGTTTTGTTAATCAGACCGCCGTTGGAGTAATAAGCGCCCAGGGTGGCGGATAACGTAGCAAAACGGGCTGTTTTATAGACCACGCTGCCCCCGATACCGGTCGCTTTGTTATTCACACCGCCTTCGGCAGGTACGGAGTTGTCCCACCAGAAGTTGTTCATACGGAGTCGTCCGTACCACATCCCTTCCGTAAACATCGCACCCAGGCTCTCCACCTCGGCAGGTTTGTCGGCATAGACGACATTCATGTTACCTTTCAAGGTGGCCTTGGGCTTGGCACCTTCGTCGGCTGTGGCGTAGGTAGCGGTCATAAGCGCTGCTACGCAGGCTGCTGCTAATTGCTTTTTCATCTCTTCTCCTTTTTGAAATGATGGCGGCCGAAGCCGCGTGCTTTTACGAACAGACGTTGCCCGTCTTGGGGCAGCCGCATCCGTAATCAACCACATTAACGTTGGAATCACTGCTGATATTGACCGTGCCCTGACGTTTAATGTAGTCACGCGTGACGTCGTAAACCGGTTTGATCATGGCTTCGCGGAGGTTGCTCCCTGCATTTTGCAAGTTGCCGCCCCAGGCGGAAATCTTGTACATGCGGCTATCTTGCAGGGCTTGTCCGTTAACCTTGACGTTACCGATCCGTTTGCCGGCTTGGCCTCCGACTTTAATATCGTAGGTCATGCCGCCCAGACGGCTCATATCGCCGCCCTGCTGATAGAGCGGGTTGGCGTTAAAGACGTTGTCGGCAATATCTTCGAGCAGGGTTGCGATCTGGCTCCCTTTCAGCTCAAAGGTGTAGACCTCCGGATAGGTAATGGCCGTCATGTCATAGACGTTGTCCATGATGATGGGGCTGTCCGGAAGCACCGTGGTTCCCCAGCGGTAGCCGGGGGTGAAGGAGATCTCGCTGTCCATGGTGTCACGGATGGCATCGTTGATCAGCTGATCGAAGGTGGAGTGGAAGGTGTCACGCTTGTAGAGCGTGCCCTTCGTGCGCCCCAGCACTTCGTTCATCTCCGCATCGTAGGGTTTGTACCACTTATCCACCAGCGCCAGCCCGGCGGGATCAGCCGGAATAATGTTGGCGGCAACGGGGATCAGTTTGTACTTATAGTCTACGACTTTTTTGTTTTTAATATCGAGGTCAAGGCGGCCGATGTATTTGCCGTGGCTTCCCGCGATAACGATCACCGTGCCGTTAATGGTAATGGGGCGCGGTGACGGGTCGTGGGTGTGGCCGCTGAGGATAAAGTCGATCCCGTGGACCTTTCGGGCGATCTCCTGGTCGACGCTGAAACCGTCGTGGGAGAGCACCACCACACAATCAACCCCTTTCTCTTCACGCAGCTCCTGCACATAAGACTGGAGCGTGTCGGTGCGCAGACCGAAACTCCACCCTTCTGTAAAGTGCTTGGGGTTGGCCGTGGAGGTAAAGGGGAAGGACTGCCCGATGATCCCGATCTTGGCACCGCCCACCTCTTTGATGGTGTAGGGCTTGAAGACCAGTTCTTCAAAGTTGTCGCTGAAGGGGTCGTTGTCGATGACGTTCTGGGTGATAAACTCGGCATTGAGTTTTTCCAGCAGCTCCATGACCCGCTCTTTCCCGTAGGTAAACTCCCAGTGGCCGACCATGACGTCCACACCCAGGTAGTTCTGGGCGTCGACGATGGCTTCGCCGCCGGTTTTAAGGGCAACGCCCGTTCCCTGCCAGGTGTCTCCGGAGTCCATGAGCAGGACGTTATCGGCCCCGCGGTCACGGCGCACGGCGTCGATGATCGTCTTCATGTGGGCGATGCCGCCCATCTTGCCGAACTTCTTGGCCAGAGACTCGAAGTTGAGGTAGGTATCGAAATAGGCGTCGAGTGATCCCGATTTGATCCCGTAAAAATCCCGGAAGGTCTCCCCGCAGATGAAGCCCGGCGTTCCCACCAGGGAGGGGGCCGAGATCAGCGTGGAGGGTTCCCGCCAGTAGAGGGGTTTGAGGTGGGCGTGCATGTCGCAGATATGCAGCAGGGTCACATTGCCCGTGCTCTCAAATCCCATGATGTCGCCGGCACTCAGGTCATCGACCCGCTTGGGTCCGGAGGTGGCGCAGCCGGCGCTCCCCAAGAGCCCAAGCGCCGCGGCGATCTGGAAAAAGTCTCGTCGTGAAATATCCATAACCGAATCCTTATCGTTTCAGACCGGGAATGGCGATCTCGCTGCCCTTGGCCATATTGGTGATATAGACCTCCAGGGCGACCATGTCCTTGGAACCGAGGGGAATTTTAGCCAGCAGGGCGTTGTTCATACACTGTTGGAAACGCTGCTGCAGGGTAAACATCTTGCCCTTGGTCATGCGGTACGCGGGCCAGGTGCCGGCGGCCTTGACCTTGGGATCGCCCAGATCGGGAAGAATCTGCATCCGCAGACGGCTGCCGACGATGTCGGCGCTGTGGCAGCTCAGACAGGCAAGCCCGCGTCCGCCGCGGCGGGTCTCAAAGGTGACCTTGCCCAGTTCAAACATCTCTTTCATGTGCGCATCGGCGGTGACGTCGATGTTGATCTTCTGACCGTTGGCCAGGGATTTGACGTAGGCACTCAGGGAGTCCATTTCAGGGCTTTTGAGTTTGTACGGGGTTTTGCCGTTGGCCGCCTGGGCGGCCTGGATCATCTGATCGAGCGCCACGACGGAGCCGATGCTTTTGATGTAGCGGGGGAATCCGGCGATGTAGGGGTAGAGGTCATCCTCGGACACCCCCAGGAACTTGGCCAGACCCGCTTCGCCGCCGATCTGGCTTTCGAGCAGCTCTTCACCCTCGGCGACGTAGACGTCCGCCGGGTTGTTTTCCAGCATCTCTTCGTACATCGCCTTGTCGGCTTCGGTCATGCTCAGCTTCTCTTCCGCCTGCACGCCGCTTGCCAGCACCAGGGTGCCCGCTAAGAGCAGGGATTTTACCGTTGCTGTTTTCATGGTATCTCCTTGGGTATCACACGCACCGGTCAGGCCGGTTTGAGCGTGGTGCTTTTTTCGTTGAGTTCGCCGGTGTTGTCTTTATAGACGACCTTCAGCTCAGCCTTTTTGGTCACCTTGAGGTTGATGGAAAAATAGGGGTCGGTGGAGACGGACTCCCAGATATCCATTTTGGTTACCAGCTTGTCGTCGTAGAAAAACTGGATGTCGTTGATGTAGTGGGCCGGGATCACGTTGCCGGTTTTTTTGTCTTTGCGAAGACCGGTTTCCATCGGGTGGATGACGATAAAGTCGACCTTGACCACGTCACCGACGCTGTATTTTTTGGGTTTGATTTTGATCATAGATTTTCGTGCCATGGATTTATCCTTTTTAAATACTGTTGTGCATAGTGGGCGGGGTGAGTGGGATCAACCGCATCCGCCGATGGTGACTTTGACGCTCTGTTTGGCCGTGATAAAGGTCCCGTTGGAAAGCTCCGCTACGGCAACGACGTCCTGGGTTCCGCCCAGTTTGAGGCGTGTGGCGAAGTAGGCTTCGCCGTTGGCCGGGGTCAGCTCGACGGACGCGCAGCGGCTGTTGGCGTTTTTGGATGCAAAGACGTGAATGCGTTTAACGTAGTCGCTCTCGCTCATGGGGGATTCGACATCGACTTTTACGGGAACGACGGCGCCGTTTTCGGCGATCTCCGGAGCCACCAGTTTGATCTTGGAGGATTCGGATACTTTTTTACCGCCGGTGACTTTGTCCAGCGCATCGGTGAATTTCATGGCGTTGGGGCTGACGATCTTTTGTTTCTCTTCCGCGCTCAGAACGGAAGGGGCAAGGACCGTAGCGGCCAGACCGAGACCGGCCCATTGGATGAAGGTTCTTCGTAGCATGTTCATTTTCCTTTGGTTGTTATTTTTCGCTGATGATATAGGAGACGAGGTCGCACACTTCCTGCTCGTTCATGAGGCCGTTGGTGAGGTTGATCGTCATATGGGTTTCGGGGACGTCGACGCGGGCGTCGGCGATTTTCTGGTAAACCCAGGCTGCGGTGCGTACGCCGCTGTCCATAAAGTGGGTTTTGTAGCTGGTAAGATCGGGACCGATGTTACCGGGGCCGTCGGCCTTTTCGATGTTGTGACAGGCGACGCAGTTACCGTACTGCTTGGGTTCGCCGTCGGCGAGTTTTTTCGCCAGACCGCCGGGGGCATCGCCCTTGGCTTTGGAACCGTTGAGGTTATGGAAGATATACGCACCCCGTGCGATAACCGTGGCGTCCGTGCTGACACAGCCCTTGGGCATGGTGTAGGTCGTGGGTGCGGGGAGGGCGTCTTTTTTCAAGATCGCCTTGGCATCCGGACTCTCGACGGCGGCCTTGAGGTCAGCGGCAAAGGCTGAGGCTGCTGTCAGGGCGAGGGCGGCGATGACAACTGGTGCAACCGTTTTCATTGTGACTCCTTGTATTGAATAACAGAGTCAGTTTAACAGTGCTTTGTTAATTTAATGTAAATTTTTCTTATATCTCTTCGGGATTTTTTGAAGGGGTTTCCAAAAGGTAATGGGAGGGGAAAAAGTAGCTGAACGTGCTGCCCCGTTTGGGTTGGGAGGCGATGGAGAGCTGGATGCCGGCGTCGTCGATAATCTTTTTGACAATGTTCAGCCCGATGCCGAATCCGCCCTTGTCCTCGTTTTCTCGGTAGTAGCGTTCGAAGATTTTTTCCGGATGCTCGATACCCACGCCGTGGTCCTGGAAACGCATGATGATCTGGCCGCCTTGCATGCGGTGGAGGTAGATGTCGATGCGGTTGTTTTCATAGCTGTACTTGATGGCGTTGGAGAGGTTGTTGTCGATGATGCGCTGCAGCTGGGTGGGGTTGAAGGTGATCACGATGCCCGGCTGGATATGGGCGTGGATGGCGAGGTTTTTCATCTGGCCGACGCTCCGGAAGTAATCGACGCGCTCGTGTAAAAAGGCGGAGAGGTCGACCGGCTCCGGAGGGTAGTCGATGCGGTCGCGCTTGATGAGGTAGTCCATGTCGTCGTAGATGGTCGCCAGGCTCTTGGCGGCGGATTTGATCCGGTCGAGGTATTTGCTCGCCCCCACCTTGCGGCCGATGAGGTCGGCGTTGATGTTGATGATGGAGAGCGGGGTGTTGATTTCGTGCATGGAGTCTTTGATGAAGTTGTCCAGCATGCGGTTGACCCGCTTGAAGGGACGGGCGAAGTCGTTGAGGAAGAAGAAGGAGACGGCAAAGACGATAATGACAATCCCCAAAAGGATGATGGCCGCCGTCCGGAGCACCTCCGAATCGGTGTGGGTGGTGGCGACGATGAGGTAGGTCGCACCGAAATAGCGCTCCGGAGGGAGCTTTTGAATAATATAGGCGCTGGTATTGCTGCGGTGATAACCCAGATCGAAGTGCTCCAGGGGCTGCTCGATCAGGGTAAAGACCGGCTCGAAGCGGGCGTTGTAGAGCCCCGCCTGAAAACTCTGGAAACGGGGAAAGTGAAAATACTCCCCGGCGTTCTGGTCGTAGCGCTCCATGCTCCGGATGACGGTGCGGGCGTGCTCTTTGAGTTCGATCTCCTGTTTGATCCCTTCGATGTTCTGCATGTAGGAGACATAAACGAGTAGGGGAGAGATGAGGATGGAGGCGGTCAGCAGGGTGTAGATGGCCGCGTAACGGAGCGCGTAGCGCCGGTTGTCATTTTTCAATGGTGTAGCCCGCGCCCCGGATGTTTTTGATCAGGTCGCCCTCGATCTTTTTGCGCAGTTTGTTGATCTGGACGCGGATGTTGGTGGGGTCGACGTATTCGCCCCAGACCTCTTCTTGAAAAATCTCGTTGGAGACGACGCTGCCCTGGTGGCGCAGGAGGCAGTCGATGATCTCCTTTTCCGTTTTGGAGAGCGGCACCTTTTCGCTCCCTTTAAGGAGAAAGAAGTTTTTGGTGTCGTAGCGGTAGCCGCCTTCGAGCTGAATAAAGTCGGTGGTGTTTCCGGAGAGGTAGCGGTTTTTAAGGGCCTGCTGGATGCGCAGCTGCAGCTCCGTCAGGTCGAAGGGTTTTTTGATGTAGTCGCAGCAGCCCGCCTTGTACCCTTCGACCATGTTGTCCGTCATGGTCATGGAGGTGATGAAGATGGCGGGGGTTTCGATCCCCTCCCTGCGCACCTCCTGCAGCAGTTCAAAGCCGTTTTTGCCGGGGACTTTGACATCCAGCAGCATCAGGTCGTAGTAGCGGGAGAAGATGGCGTCGTAGGCGTCTTCGCTGGTGGAGAAGCTCTCCACGCGGTATTCCAGATCGCACAAAAACTCCTCCACGCTTTCGCGCAGGGCGAATTCGTCTTCCAAAAGCAGGATCTTCATCGAATCTCTCCTCCGATTTTTTTGGAAAAGTTGTGGCCCAGGATGATGTCGATCAGCGCCTCCTTGGAGTAGGTGCTGAGCCGTTCGTGGGCCTCCTTTAAAAAGAGCTCCCGGTCTTCGCCTTCTAGGGTGTCCTTGAGGTAAAGCAGCTCGTGGTCGTAAACCGATTGGTAGATGCTACCCTGTTCTTCCTTGCTCTTGATGATGGAATAGAGCTGCGGCCGGGTCATGTTCAAAAAGAAGGAGAGGTCGCTGTCTTCGTTTTTGAGGTAGTCCATCTGCTGCTGATCGACGGCAATGATGGCCGCACCGATCCGCTCCCCCCGGCCGTCAAACAGCGGCTCGTAGAAGTAGTGGTAGGTTTTGGCAACGACATGCCCCGCGTAGCGCAGGGTCTCCATCTGGCTTGATCCCAGGTTGTCGATGTGAAAGCGGTTGACCGCCTGGTTGGCCACGACGTAGCCTTTAAGGGTAGGGTTCTCCCGCATCAGGGTGGCGGTCGTTAAAAAGCGGTCTTCCATGAGAACGATCACGTCGATGCGGTGGGCTTTAAACATCTGCGTCACGGGGCCGAAAAACTGGAGCACCTCCACAAAGCCGATCACGTCGTCATGGCCAAAGACGGGGACGGTCGCCTTGATCCCCATGCGGCGGCCCACCTCGATGGCGACGCGCGGTTTTTTGTTGGCTTCGAAGTCCAGCAGGTCGGGGCGGTAGAGATCCAGGGGCATCCCCGCAAAGTTGTTGTCCCAGCTGCGGGCAAAGATGCAGTAATCCGCGGTGATAACCTGGGCGCGGACGGTGTAGGGGGTGTATTTGCTCACCGTCGTCATAAAGCGGGAGAGCAGCTCGTAGCCCTTCTCTTCGTTGTCATCCTCCAGGGCACGGGCCAGATCGCTGTTTTGGGCGAGGGTGAGGGCGAAGGCAAAGGCTCCGGATTTCTGCTCTTCCAGCTCGCTGTGGAGTTTGGAAAAGAGGCGGTCGCCCACCTTTTGGATCACCTGCCGGTCGATGTTCCGGTCGAGGTGGATGATGTAGATCCCCAATCCGGAGATGATGAGGACAAAGAGAACGATGTAGAGAAAGCGGTAGCTTTTGAGGCGTTCAAACCACACGAAGCCGCCCCCTTACGCACTAGGCCAGGTCGCCTTGGCGCGTTTCATGACGGCAAGCTGCGAGTCCAGACCCCCCGCCAGGGAGAAGAACCAGTACTTGTGCGCCAGCAAGAAGTCGATGGTGCGGGCGTGGGGGTAGAGCGCCTTGTCGTAGGGCTGGGAGACGATCTTGGCGATCTCCATCTCCTGGTGGACGATAAAGGAGCGCACCGTGTCCCAGAAGGACTTTTTGAAGTTGACGTCGTCAAAGAGGTCTTTAAAGGCGTCGATGCGATTGGTCATGGCGGTGACTTCATCCATGTTCACTTCGCCCAGACGGTCTTCGTTTTTCAGCAGCTCAACGCGGTCGCACAGCTCCGCTAAGTCCAAGAAGAGGGCTTCGACCTTCTGCTTGGCCGCTTCGCCCGATTCGATCATGCGGTCAAGCTGTTTTTCCATGGTGGCATGATCTTTGTTGATCTGCGCGGTGTCATTGGGGACCAGCCGGATGGGGGTCTTGGGCTGGGTGCGGCTAATGAGCGTGGCCGCGACTTCCGCAAAGGGAACCTCCAGGGTCCCGGGAATGCGCGCACCCCCCTCGGTGGCGTTGATGGCGGTCATTTTATTGCGAGTTTCATGGATGTTGTTGATGAAGTAGTTCATAAAAAGCATCCAGACGATGTTGGTTTTGACCTGTTTGTGGCCGCCGTAGCCGGTGACATGGAGAATGTTGTTGGGGTTGGACTCCACATTATTCCGGAAGCCCGTATCGTTTTTACCGAAGGTGTGATCACTGGCGTGGGTCGTGTCATCGTCGCCGTAGGCGAGATCCTGGCCGATGAAGACGGTCTGTTTGTGACCCATCAGGTAGGCGACCTCGAAGGCGAGGTTGGCCGCACTCATCCCGATCCCCACATAACCGAAATCGGGGAGGATCTCTTTAAACATCTGCATGTAGCCGTAGGGGCGCATGGCGATGATCTTCTGCCCGTGGGTGGCCCCCACGACAACCTCATGCTGTACAGCGGAGTGGACAAAGACTACCCCTTCATGAAACTGGGCCGAGGTGCGTTTAAAAAACTCTCCGGTCGGTTCAATACGCTCCAAGGAGGTGACGATGTCGGGCTTGATGCCGTATTTTTCCAAAATCGGAAGGCTGGCATCGACGCTGACAATGGTCACATAGGGGGCGATCTCTTTAAGCAGGGGAAGCTGCTTGGTCAGGGAAGGCCCGGTAGAGACAATGATCGCCGTATCGCTGGAGCGCTTGGTTAGCAGCTGCTGAAAGGGAGCCAGCCGGATCATCTCCGGAAGGTTCTGCACAAAGTGCTCGATCCCCACCAGCGCATCAGTGGCATCGTTGCCGTGTACGGCAACCGCCTGGAAGATCGCCTTGGTAAACCGCTGGTTGGCCAGGAGGATGTCTTCTTGGTAAAAGGCGTAGTAGGGGCAGGTGAGGTGCAGGTCATAGAGCTTAAGGTAAAGCCCCAGATCGGGCAGGTTGACCAGCTTGTTGGCCGTTGCTTCGGTGAAGTCTTCGCTGTGGAAGATAATCAATCGGTCCGTCAGAATTGCTTCGGAAAAATCGGAGAGGTTCAGGGCGATAAAGAGTAGTTCCAGCTCCGGTTCGACCACGATAATGTGCCGAAAGCCCGGGTGTTTGAGGATGGCGCCGAAGAAAAAGCCGTTGCCGATACCGTAAAAGCAAAGAAACGGATAACGGTTAAACGGATCGAGGTTTTCGATGGCCGTGACCGTATCGCGGACGGGGTCGTTGTAAAGGGTAACCTGGCGCTGGGAATCGAGGATATTGATATCGACGAGGTCCTTGCCGGCAAAGACCTCGTACTTTTGGTTAGGCTCGAAGGATTGGAGCTTGGCGTGCAACTGGGGGTTGCGCTCTTTGAGAGCGCGGAGGTTTTCTTGGTAGAAGTCCTTCATCCCGCTACACTTACTGGAGCAGTTTGAGGACGTTCTGTTGAACCTGGTTGGCCTGGGCGAGG
>QKHD01000167.1 GCA_003250175.1 Helicobacteraceae bacterium | reverse complement strand
GCCATTCAGGGCGGTTTTACAAGTGCCGATGATCTGGACCCGTACGCATGGTATCTTGATGATTATTACATCGGGTATTCGAAAGATGTACTTCTGGTGGGTTTTTAAACGAAAGAAGGTATGCCCTCCGGAAAGGGGGTCCGGAGGGCCGAAAATTATTTGGCCGGTGAGATTTTGTGCTTGGCCCAGTAGTCGCGAACCATTTTTTTGGTGGCTTCGGGCAGTGGGATGTAACCCAGTTCTTTGGCCGCAGCGTCGCCGTTTTTAAAGGCGTAGTCAAAGAGAGCCGTTACATCTTTGTTCATTCCCTGTTTTTCCGTAGGCAGGAGAATAAAGGTTGCCGCTACGATGGGGTAGCTGGTGTCACCGGGCTGGAGGGCCAGCAGTTCGTAAAAGTGCTCTTCCGCTTTCCATTTGGCGTAAGCGGCGGCGGCTTTGAAGTTATCTTCTTTTGCTTCAACCCATTTCCCGCTGGCCGTTTGCAGCGTAGCCGCGGGGAGGTTGTTGTTCACTTTATAGGCGTATTCGATATATCCGATGGAGAACGGGGTCTGTTTGATCAGGTTGGTGACCCCTTCGTTACCCTTACCGCCGATACCTACCGGCCAGCTGACCGCTTTGCCCGTACCGATCTCTTTGTTCCAGGAGTCACTGACGTGGCTGAGGAAGTAGGTAAAGTTGTAAGTGGTGCCGCTACCGTCGCTTCGGTGTACGATGGTAATGGGCTTGGAAGGCAGTTTCAGTCCGGGGTTGTCCGCTTTGATTTTGGCATCGTCCCACTGGGTAATTTTACCCTGGAAGATGTCGGACAGGACGTCGTTGCGGAGTTTCAGAGCATTGTCCTTGATACCCGGGATGTTGTGGGCCAGAACGATACTTCCGATAACGGCAGGAAACATAAGGAGGTTTTTCTTGCCGAGTTCATCAGGCTTAAGGGGTTTGTCGGTTCCACCAAAATCGACGGTTCGGAAGCTGATCTGCTTGATCCCTCCGCCGGAACCGATGGCTTGGTAATTCACCTGGACGCCGGTAGCCTTTTGATAGGTGTGGGCCCAGTTGTAATAAAGCGGAGCAGGGAAACTGGCTCCGGCACCATTGATTCGCTCGCCGCCGAAGAGGGAACCGGCAAGCAGAAGTGTCGCTAGCAAAACTTTGTATTTCATGCGTATTTCCTTAGAACAAAATATGGCCAAATGGTAACGGCGGCAGGTGACAAAAATATTACAGACCTGTCACCGTTTCGTCACCGCTAGGAAATAAAATGTCACCAAAAAATGCAAAGGTGCGCCATGCTGCCCAAATACGTTGAAGAGTTCAACAACATCCGGAACGACATTCAGGAGCTTTCCAAAACCATTATCGAAGCCTACCGCATGGAGCTGGACGGCTTTAAGGTGCGGGACGTTTCCAAACTGGATGCCGCCAAGAAACTGCTCAAAGGCGTAGACGAACGGGCCAACATCATCGACAACCGCATTATCAAAGTCTTTGCCCTCTTTGAACCGGAAGCCGCCCTGCTGCGCGAGCTGGTTGCGCTCTTTAAAACCACCAACGAACTCAGCCGTATCGCCTCCACCGGGAAAAAATACGCCACCACCATGAAGGTGCATATCGAGGAAGAGGTCGACCTCAAAGAGATCGAAAGCTACCTGATCCACATCCACGAAGCGGCCATCCGCGCCGTGGAGTTTGCCGTGCGCCTGGAAGATGAACCCCAGGCCTATGAAGAGGATTTCCGCCAGACCATGCTCGAAGAGTCCAAGACCGACGATCTTTACGCCGTCTTGGAAAAAGAGATATTGTCAAAGGTTTGTCAGGGAGAAGATGTCACACTTAACTACATCAACATTCTGAACATCGCGCGGAAATTCGAGCGGGTCGCCGACCACGCCGCCAATATCGCCAAACTCTACCTTTACGCCAAAAAGGGCGGGAGTATGGAAATCTACTAGGGAGTTTACGTCTTGAATAAAGGTTTGATTGTCGTCATTGATGACGAAGAGGATATTTTAGAGCTGCTGGAGTACAACATCCAAAAAGAGGGCTTCGACGTGGTCGGGTTTTTGAATACGGAGAATGTTGAACGTTTCCTCGATGAAGAGGATGTCGATCTGATGATCGTGGACCGCAACCTGCCGGGTGTCGAGGGAAGCGAATTTGTCAAGCGGATGCGGGACAAGGGGTGCCAGGTTCCCGTGATCTTTCTGACGGCCAAGGTCGACAACCACGACAAGCTCGAAGGCTTCGAAAAGGGCGGCGACGACTACATGACCAAACCCTTCGTGATGGACGAACTGCTTTTCCGGATCAAGGCGATCTTGAAGCGCACCAATCCGGTGACCCAGGATGTGATACAATTTCGGGATATCAAGATCAACCAGCTCTCCAAAGAGGTGGCCGTCTCCGGACGCCTTGTGCCGCTGACCAAGCTGGAGATGCGCCTGCTGATCGAACTGATTAAAAACAAAAACATCGTACTGTCCAGAGACTACCTGCTGGAGAAGGTGTGGGAAGATATCTCCGCCTATCAGGAGAAGACGGTTAACGTCGCCATCAAGCGGCTTAAGGAAAAAATCGATCCCTCCAAGGACAAAGGGTACATCAAGACGGTAAGGGGAGAGGGTTACACCGTTTGCTAAAGCTCC
>QKHD01000264.1 GCA_003250175.1 Helicobacteraceae bacterium | reverse complement strand
CGCATCATCAGCGGAGCGAATCAATGGCGGTTTTATAGTCCTGCTTGAAGACATAACTTCCCGCAACGACGATATCCACACCCGCCTCTTTTAAAAGGTTGATATTCTGATCCGTCACTCCGCCGTCCACTTCGATCAGCGTCGCCGCACCCTTCTCGGCAATCATCGCCTTCAGGCGGCGTGCTTTTTCAATCACCGTAGGGATAAAACTCTGCCCGCCGAATCCGGGGTTGACGCTCATGAGCAGCACCATATCCAGGTCACCCAGCAAAAACTCGATGCTCTCCGGAGGGGTGTGGGGGTTGAGGACGATCCCCGCTTTGATCCCGTAGCTTTTGATCTTTTGGATCAATCGGTGGGGGTGTTTTTCCTCTTCGATGTGGAAGGTGATGTATTCCGGTTTCAAGGGGGCAAACAGCTCGACAAAAAAGGTGTTGTTCTGCACCATCAGGTGCACGTCCAGGGGCTTGGTGGCCACTTTGGCCACGGAAGAGACCACCACCGGCCCGATGGTGAGATTGGGAACGAAATGGCCGTCCATGACATCCACATGGACCAGGTCACATCCCGCGTCGCAGATGGCGGTGATTTCGTCGTTCAGCTTTCCGAAGTCCGCCGAAAGGATACTGGGGGCTACCAACATCGTATCTGCCTTTTTTAATAAAATATCTTTCCGCGATAATACCATAATCCACTTCGCTCTAAGCCATTCATTTATTCAGCTGAATTTTTACTTAGCCCAAGTATATTTCTAAAATTATTGAGGAAACGACTACTTGACCCTTTTCCCCGCACTAGCTGAAGCTTCAATAACCCGATCTGCCTACAAGGACTTTTATCCATGAAAATGTTCGCCTCCATCCGTATCCGTCTTCTTGTCTCCGTTCTGCTCTTGAATGCCTTGGCCATCGGGGCCTTTACCTTTTACAATTTTCAGGTCAAAAAGGGCGACCTGCTTGCCCGGCTTGATGCGTCACTCGTAAGCTCTGCCCAACTGGCTGCCAGACTGATCCCTGAAACGATTCACGATAACGCCGTCAAGGGCAACGGGGATCAAGGGCTTTTCGAGTTTTACAGCGTGCAGTTTAAAGAGTTTTGCAAAGCGGCCAACATCGAGTTCATCTACACCCTGGTGCAACTGGACGACGGCGTTCACTTCGCCCTGGATACACCCACCGACGAAGAGTATCAGCAAAAGAAATTTGAGAAGGTGCTCTACCTTTACGAAGACCCCAGCGAAGGTCTGCTTGCCGCATTTAAAAACGGGCAACCCGCCTTTGACGAATACAGCGACGAATGGGGTGAACACCGCTCCCTGTTCCTCCCCGTCCGGACAGCCGCCGGGTCCTTGTTTATTGTCGGGGTGGATCTTTCCAAGGCAGCCATTAACGGAATGCTCTGGAGCAATCTGGTCTACTCGGCCTTAATCGGTGCCGCGGTGTTCGTGATTTCAGCGATGCTGAGCCTCTGGCTGGTCAACACCCTGCTGCGACCTGTCGGTTTTGCCCAGAATGTTATCCGTCAGGTTGCCTCCAATCGAGATTTGACCCTGCGAGTTCCCGGCGGCGATGACGAAATCGGACTGTTGCTGAAGGATTTCAACTCCCTGTTGGATGCCCTGCAAAGTGCGCTCAAAGAGGCCGGTTACGGAGCCATCGAAAATGCCTCCATCTCCAATCAGCTGGGCGTCAGCAGCCTCTCCATCGCAAAACGTGCGGAAGAGACCTCCACCACCATTACCGCCGTCAGCCAAAAGGGGTTAAAAGCCGGAAATCTTCTGGGCGATATGCAACAGCGCCTCGCCCAATCCATGAATGAAATGGAAAAGGCGGTGCAGGGGCTGGAAGCTTCCCGGGATGGGATCGGCACCGTTGCCGAACTGGTGGAAGAAGGGGCCCAGGCACAACAGGAGCTTTCCCACCACCTCACCACCCTCTCCTCCGATGCCCAGAAGGTTACGGAGGTGCTCTCCGTCATCGGCGACATTGCCGACCAGACCAACCTGCTCGCCCTTAACGCCGCCATCGAAGCGGCACGCGCCGGCGAGCACGGGCGGGGCTTTGCCGTTGTTGCCGACGAGGTGCGTAAACTCGCCGAACGAACCCAACGCAGCCTTTCCGAAACCAGTGCCACCATTGCCGTCATCGTACAGGCCATTAACGACGTTGCCGCCCAGATGGAGCACCATGCCAACGATTTCGGCAAGCTTCTGAAGCAATCCGGAGCTGCCCAGGACAAAATCGAGGAGAGCGTGGGCGTGATGCAGACCACCAAAGAGACCCTGCGCCAAACTTCCCACGGCTCCAAAGAGGTGATGGAAACAACCAAGGAAGTTCTAAGCGGTATGCAGAAGGTTGAGGAGTTTACGTCCCAAAACACCCGCAGCGTCGAAGAGATTTCCGCTGCGGCGGGGCACCTGAGCCGACTCTCCGAAGCGCTGAAAGACCAATTGGTCAAATTTAAAGCCTAACCCTTTCTAAGCACCTTCCCGTTTTTCCGGGAAGGAGCAAAATCCGCACGACTCGCTTCGCTCAACTTAAATGCATCAAACTACATCTGAATTATTAAGCTGAAATTCTACCTCCCTTTGGTATAGTCGCAAAAAACTTTTTAATCACAAGGAAACCGATTATGGCAAAACGATGCGCTATTACTGGCAAAGGGCCTATGTCAGGAAACAATGTCAGCCACGCTAACAACAAGACAAAACGCCGCTTCAATGTCAATCTGCGAACGGTTCGCGTCACTCTGCCAGACGGCACACGACGCAAGATCAAAGTCGCCGCTTCTACGCTGCGCACGATGAGAAAAGGGTCCTGAGTTCTTCCCCGGCAGTCCTGTAAAGGGACTGCCCCTACGCCCCGATGCTTAATCGAATCAAGCGTTTTTTAAACTGGGAAGGAACCCCGAAACCCGAAATCAACCTCAACGCAAAGCTCTATGAAGAGCTACGCCCCTTCCAACTCCCCCTTGTATTGATCCAACTCTGCTTTATCTTCGGCTCCCTGGGATACATCTATCTGGAGGACTACACTCTTATCGATGCCATTTTCCAGACCGGCTACACCTTTACCACCGTTGGATTCGGTTCACTCAAAGAGGGCGAGTTCTCTCCGGAGGGGAAACTCTTTACCGTCACCCTGATCCTCGTTGGTTTTACGATCCTGACGTTCTCCATCGGGGTCTTGGTCGAGGTGATTAATAAGGGAACCCTGCTACATACCATCAAGGAGCGCTCCATGCTGTATAAAATCGCGCGGCTTAAGAACCACTTTGTAATCTGCTACCACAACGAGTACACCATCGAAGTCGCCAAGGAGTTCCGCAAGGCGCATGTTCCCTTTGTGGTGATCGACAACTCCGATAATTTCGAAGCAGAGGCGGAAAAGCACCGCTACCCCTACTATATCAAAGCGGAGCCTTATCTCGATCTCAGCCTACGCAAAGCGCACATTTCCAGCGCCAAAGGGGTGCTGATCCTCTCCAAGGAGATCTCCCAGAATATTGCGCAGATCTCCACGATCCGCCTCTTTGAAAAAGAGCTGGGCCGCAAGCCCTATCAGATTATCGCCGCCGCCGAGACCACCGACGCCACGGGCAAACTAAAAAAACTGGGTGCCGACAGCATTATCACGCCCAATCGCCTTATGGCCCAGCGGATCAGCGCCATGGCCTTCCGTCCGGATATGGAAAACCTCCTGGAAGAGTTTTTGTACAAACGCGACACACCGCTGGATATGGAAGAGATTAAGGTACCCAAGCACAGCTGGGCGATTTTCAAGAAGCTCAAAGAGACCCACCTGCGGGACATCGCCCAGGTGAGTGTGATCGGTATTAAGGAACGGGACGGAAAATTCACCCCGATGCCCAAGGGGGATACGCAGATCATGATCGATTCAACCCTGCTCATTATCGGCACCGCCGAGGGGATCATGACCACCAAAAAGCTTCTGCACAAATCACAGAAGCCCGACGAGCTCAAATACGTTTAAAGGGTTTCGGTAACCCGCTTGGCCAGCTGAGCGGGGGTCAGACCGATATCCGCCTCCACATCGCCTGTCTTCCCGTAGGGCAGGAAACAATCCTCAAACTCGAACGACACTACACGGATTCCCAGAATCCCCTCTTCAGATAAGAATTCACCGATAGCACTGGCTACCCCACCTTGTCGCACACTGTCGCTAAAGACGAACCACTTAGTGTATTGGGTGCTAAGGTGTCGCAGCATCTCGCCATCCAGCGGCTTGACGAAACGCAGGTCCAGAAGGGCTGGTTTGTTCTCCATCAGCGCCATGGTGGCACAGGCACGGTTGACTCCCGCCCCATATCCGATAAAGAGCACATCGCCCTCCCCCTCTTCCAGCAGTTCCGATTTGCCCAGCTCAAAACTGCTGGAAGGATAAAGCTTGGGTGCATTAAAGGCACCCCGTGGGAAACGCAGAGCTGAAGGGGCATCGTTCAGGGTTGCGCTAAATCGCAGGGCCTGACGCAGGGTGTTTTCATCCCGTGGCGCAAAGAGCACCATGTTGGGGATGACCCGCATAAAGGAGACATCAAAAAGCCCCTGGTGGGTTTCGCCGTCTTCCCCGACGATCCCGGCACGGTCAATAATAAACCGTACCGGCAATGAGGAGATGGCCACATCGTGAATCACCTGATCATAACCGCGCTGCAAAAAGGTGGAGTAGATGGCACAGTAGGGTTTGAAGCCCTCCTTCGCCAGGGCGGCCAACGAGGTGACCGCATGCTGTTCCGCAATGGCCACATCCCAGAAACGCTCCGGAAAGGTATCGATCAATCGCCCGATTCCCGTTCCACCCGGCATGGCTGCCGTGGCTCCGACGATGGTTTCATCCTCACGGGCCATGGCTTCCAGCTCTTCGCTGAAAATCTCCGTGGCCGCTTTGGCCGCACTCTTTTTGTGGCTCTCGCCGCTCTCAAGATCAAAAGGCGAAACACCGTGCCATTTTTCGTGCTGCCCTTCGGCGATTTTGTACCCCTTGCCCTTGGTGGTCTGCATGTGTACCACGACGGGTCGTTTCATTGCCTTGGCCGTTTCCAGGGTATCGATGATGCTGTCAAAATCGTGCCCGTCTATGGGCCCGATGTAATCCAGTCCCAGCTCTTCAAAAAGGATACCGGGGGTAATGAGCATCAAGGACTCCTCGAAACGCTTTGCCATATAGGTGAAGGATTCGGGCATCGTAGAGAGAATTTTTTCCGTACGGCTCTTAATGCCTTGATAGAATTTCCCCTTCATGATGGTAGAAAGATAGCGGCTGACGGCACCGATTGCCTTGCCGATGCTCATTTCGTTATCGTTAATGATTATGACCATGGGGTATTTGTGCTCGCCCAGTTCATTCATGGCTTCATAGACCATCCCGGCGGTCATGGCGCCGTCTCCGATCAACACAACCGGAATACGATCCTCTTTTTTGAGTGCGATCGCCTTGGCGGCTCCCACAGCCAAGGAAATGGAGGTTGAACTGTGACCCGCTACGAAGTAATCATAGGGAGACTCTTTGGGTTTGGTAAATCCGGAGATACCGCCAAACTGCCGAAGCCCGTCGAAACTCTCCCAGCGGTCTGTGATGAGTTTGTGGGCATAGGCCTGGTGGGAGACATCGTAGATAAAGGGATCTTTATCCACATCAAAGACCTTGTGCATGGCGACGATAATATCGACGGCACCGAGGGAGCTGCTCAGGTGGCCGCCGTTTTGACTGACCACCTCCAAGATTCTGTTTCGAATGTTGCCCGCAATCGTGTTTAGTTCATCTCTGGTTGCTGTTTTAATCTGGTTGATTAGCGTTTTCAATGCTCTAAAATATTCCTTTTTATAGCCTGGAACCGTTTCATGATGGTTCCATCAACGTTGCCCGCGTCGCTTTCAATCACGACACCGCCTTGGGAAATGGCCGGATCCGGAACGATACTGACCGTCTGGTTGTCGCCCATTTTATCCTTAAGATAGCTGCTGTCGCTCGGGTGGACGCGAATGGTGATCTTCATGGCGCCCTTGACCTCCTGCAGCAGCGAAGTGGCCAGGTTATGCGCCACCTGGGCACTGTGCTCTTTAAGCTCCGTCTGCAGCACCTCTTTGGCAATGTCAATCGCCGCATCGACCAGCTCTTTTTCCAGATTGGTACTCACCTGCTGGAAAGCATCTGCGGTACTTTGCATCTTGGCAATGGAGGCGGCAATCTGGTCCTGCTTGGCCTGGACCTTGCCCTCTAGCTCCTGGCGCAAAGCCTCGGCTCCGGCCTGGCGGCCCTCTTCGAAGGCGCGCTCGCGCTCTTCCTTGAGGCGGACTTCGAACTCCTCTTGCTGCTTTTCAAGCCGCATCTCCATCTTCACCTGGGAACTGCTCAGCTCGTCGATTTTTTTCAGAAGCGACTCGGAGAAGGAGTTGCTCTTCTCCTGCATCTGTTTTAGGAGGGTATCAAACCCTTCGACCATGGGGATGGCCGCAGGCGCAACCGGCGCTGCCCCCTCCGGAGCTTCCGTCCGGCGCTCGTCAGGTTTTTGGGGAACACTGCTTTTTAGGACCTTTTCGCCCTTGTTGACAGGTACCCCGTCCCGCAGGTTGATTGATTTAAACTGATAGCGAGAAACGTCGTGACGTTTTAGTTCTTCCGTATCCAGTATGATCTTCATTATTCAATCGTCTCCTCCGCTTCACCCAGTTCAAGCACACCCTGTTCGGCAAGTTTTTGAACCGCTTCGACGACCTGGCGTTGTGCCACCTCGACCTCTTTGACCTTGACCGCACCCAGATAGGAGAGTTCCTCTTTCAGGGTTTCCGCCGCCCGCTGGGACATGTTGGAGAAAATCTTCTCCTTAAGGGGATCGGAGGCAGATTTGAGTGCCAGGGTGAGGTCTTTTTTATCGATATTTTTGAGAACCTCACGCACCCCGTTGTTGTCCAGCTTGATAATATCTTCGAAGGTGAACATCATCTCTTTGATGGCGTTGGCCAGGTTTTCGTCGATCTGCTCGATATAGGCCAGCGTCGCCTTGGACGCCTTGGCACCCAGACGGTTGAATACGTCTGCCACGGCGCGCGGTCCGCCCACTTCCACTTTGTAGCTGGTAAGGGCTTCGAGTTTGCTTTCGAGCAGAGTGGAAACCTTCCGGATGATAGCCGGGGAGATATCGCCCAGGTTGGCCATACGCATGGAGACTTCGCCCCTTGTTTCGTCGGGGAAGAGCTGCAGGGTTTCCGCCGCAGCGGTCGGGTCCATATGCGCCAAAATAAGGGCAACGGTCTGGGGGTGTTCGTTCTGGATAAAGTCCGCCAGCTGCTGGGGCTTGATCTTGTCCAGGTAGGAGAAGTTCTGGCCCGCGGACATACTTTTTTGCAGTTTTTCCAGAATCTTTCGCGCCTCGTCCGGACCCATCGCCTTGTAGAGAATCTCTTTGGCGTATTCCAAACCGCCGCTGGAGATGTACTGATTCGACTGCAAAATCGCGTAGAACTCTTCCAGAACCGCCATGGCGATCTGTTTGTCCATCGTCTTGGCCATGGCGATGTGTTTGGAGACCTCGGTGATCGTCTCCACGTCAAGGTGCGAAAAGACCTGGGCGGTCAGCTCTTCGCCGAGCTGCATCAGAAAGACGGCCACCCGTTCGGCCATGTGCATCTCTTCAAACTGCGCCTGTAGGTGCGGTGGTAACTGGATCATGGCTTAGTCTCCTCCCCTTCTGGAGGATTTATCGACATCCTCCTGCATCAGCTGCATAATAATGCTGGCGATATCCTCCGGACGCTCCTCGGCCATACCGCGCAGGCGTTCCAGCAGAACGTCGTAGCGCAGGCTCTCTTCGTCCGCTTCGCCGCCCAGACCGAGCTGCTGTTCGATCTTTTTCTTGAGCTCGTTGAGACGTTCCATCTCATCCTCGAACTCTTCCTCTTCAAACTCGATCTTGACCTCTTCGGGTTCCTCTTCCTCGGTTTTGAGCTCCAGCATCCGTTCGCTGAAGGGCACAATCACCTTCTTGTAGAAGATATACAAGACGATGATCAGGAAGATATATTTGAGTGCCGGGTAGAGTGGGCCTGTCATCATCTGTACCTTTTCTAAGAAGAGCTCGATGGGTGAAAGTTCCACATCGGCACCGAAATCCGGAGGCCGGAATTCGAAATTACTCACGGTGACTTCATCTTTGCGTACCGGGTTGTAGCCGATGGACTGCATTACCAGGTTGCGGATCGCCTCGACCTCGGTCTCATCCCGCGGGGTGTAGACCAGCTTGCGTTTGTCCGCTTCGCCCTCGTAGGCGTAACGGCCATCCACCACCACCGCCGCGGTAATACGCTGGATCGTGGCAAACTCTCCCTTGATATTGGAGGTTTTTTTGGAAATCTCGTAGTTGGTCGTCGCCTGGGACTTGGAGTATTTCTCTTTAAGCTGGTTGTCTTCCAGCCCCTGAACCGGGCCGATGTTACTCACCGCTCCGGGAACCCCGCCGATCTCCTTGGGTTTGTAGCCTTCTCGCTTTTCTTCCATGGTCTGTTCGCTGCGCGGTACGGAGTTGGGGTCGTAGACCTCTTCGACACTTTCACGCTGGGAGAAGTCAAAGTCGATGGTGACCTTGGCCACCACCTTCTCCTCGCCGCCCATGAAAGGGGCCAGCATGTTGACGATCTTCTCTTCGTAGAACTTTTCGTAGTCTTTTTTGTATTTGAGCTGCATGCGGGCCACTTCGCCCGCGGTAGTCAGCTCGTCTTCTTCGCCCAGGGGGTCGCCGTTTTCGTTGACCAGTTTGACGTTTTCCACGTCAAGCTTCACAACCGCCGCGGCCACCAGGTTTTTTATCCCCATGACCTGTTTGCGGCTAAGCTGCATGTTGTCATGTAGTTCGACCACAACGGAGGCGGTAGGCGGCTGTTCTTTGGAGACAAAGACGCTCTCCTTGGGAAGGGCGATGTGTACCTTGGCGTCTTTGACCGCCGTCAGGTCACTGATGGTGCGGGAAAGTTCCCCTTCCAGCGCTCGCAGGAACTTGACGTTCTGGTCAAAATCCGTCGCTCCGAACTCCTGATTGTCAAAGAGCTCGAACCCGGCCCGGCTCTCCTTGGGAAGCCCCAGAGCCGCCATATCCATACGGGTTTTGTTCACCACTTCTTTACGGACTTCGATGGTGCCGTCGTTGGGGATCTGGTATTCGATTTTGCTCTGCTCCAACTGGGCTACGATCAGCCCCGCATCCTTGGAAGAGAGCTGGGAAAAGAGCACCCGAAAGCCGTCGTCTCCCCGTTTTTTGTCCGGATTGTTGTAGACAATCATAAAGGAGATCAGCGCAATCAGGGTCAGCAGCGTGCCCACGATGACATACTGCTGCTTGCGGTTGAAGCGCTTAGAGAGGGCGACGAGCTGTTCGACGAGTGCTTTTAAATCCATCAGTTACCTAAAATCGTGCGGAGTTTTTCTAGTACGACGCTATTTTGCTCTTTTTTACCTATGGTAATTCTTACGGCGTTTAGTCCGTAAGAGGAGATGTCCCGGATGATCACACCCTGTTCGAGCAGCTTTTGGGAGACTTCTTTGGAGTTATGATTTTTGAGCATCAACGTAATGAAGTTGGTGCAGCTGGGAATGGTCTCCAGCCCCATCTCTTTCGCGAAAGCTTCGTAGCGTACCATCTCTTCAAAGTTCTCTTCGATACAGGCATCCACAAAGGCCTGATCCTTCAGGGCCTCGATGGCGGCTGCCAGGGAGAGGGTCGTGATGTTGAAGGGGGGGCGCAGCTTGTGCAGCACGCTGATTACATCGGCACGGCCCACGCCGTAGCCCACGCGCATCCCGCCCAGGCCGTACGCCTTGGAGAAGGTTCCCGTATAGAGCACATTGGGGTAGCGTTCGATCAGATCCTTAGCCGTCACTTCATAGGTTTTATCCTTAGCCGCCGCATACTCCATATAAGCGCCGTCGATAATCACCAGCGTCTCCGGAGCGATACCGTCCAAAAAGGCCAGCAGATCATCACGCAGCAGCGCTTCGCCGGTGGGGTTGTTGGGGGTGCAGATGAAAATTAGCTTGGGCTTGTGTGCCTGGTACAGCG
>QKHD01000019.1 GCA_003250175.1 Helicobacteraceae bacterium | reverse complement strand
GTTTGGTCTTATGCTGCGGGCGATCCATATTGCCGAACAGGGCAAATCTTCGCGTTTAAACTTTCTTTTCAACCGGATTCCCGTGGAGAACGAACATATTACCCATCGCATACGGCACTACCTGCCGGTTAATTAGCTGACGACGTTTCGGCCCACGGTAAAAACGCTTCCCTCTCCGGGGGCCGATGCCACATCGATCTTCAAATCAAACTCCTTACCGATACTGGCGACGATATCCATACCGATGCCAAAACCGCCCTGCCCCGTATTGCCCCGCTGATAACGCCTGAAAATCCCCTGTAGTGTCATGGCATCCATGCCGATGCCCGTATCACGCACTTCAAAGCTGTTTTGACCCAACCGAACCGTCACGCTGCCTCCGGAGCGGTTGTATTTGATCGCATTGCCGATCAGGTTGTCCGCCAGGCGTACGGCGCTCTCCCTGTCCATATCCCAATAAACCCCCTCTTGCGACGCTTCAAAGGCCATACGAACGCGCTTGATGGCGGCAAAATCCCTGAAATACTCCACCCGTTCGCCCAGCAGCTCACCCATATCGATGCGTACGACGGGGTGGCGGGTCAGTTCGTGGAAAAAGAGGTAGGTAAGATCCTGATAGATGTCGCTCACTCGCCGTGCCGCCAGAGCAATGCGGGAGGTGATCTTTTCATCGACCCCCAGTTTTTTTAAGGAGCTGATGCTCATCAAGATGGCGGCAATGGGGGTGTTGAGCTCATGGGTGGTGTCTTTGATAAATCGGTCGAGCCGCTCCATCTCCCGCTTGACAGGCACCAAGAAGAGCTTGGCCAGGGCCAGCCCCACCACGCCGATTACCAGCAGCGCCGAGGTCAGCCAGAGCAGGATGGTGCGCTGCAACTCACCATATTGACGCTCCATGCCCGGAGCCTCAATTACTACGGTCTGCACTCCCAGGTGGCCGTAGGTGCTTTGATCCACAAAATAGAGCTCTCCGTTCCGGGCGTAAAACCCGGCCTCGAAGGGTACCGGAAGCTGCTTTGGCGCCTGCATGATGGGGCGATTTCCCTCGCCATAAAGCCAGATGTGCGTTCCCTCCGGGCGGGGCAGCTGCTGCAGCAACCCTTCCGCATCCTCCGGAGCCCGGAGGCGTGCCATATGGGCGGTGACAATGTATGAGGCCACCGTGGCGGCTTCGTGGCGGATTTTATACTGAGCCATCTCATCCAAAGAGCGTTTTTCCATCCGGAAAACCAGCAGCGCGATCACCAACGCCAGAGCAGACATCGAAACCAGGTAGAGACCTAAAAAACGGACCAGCGCACCCTTTTCATACCGTGTCAAGTCGGTACCCCACGCCCTTGACGGTCACGATTCGGTCATTGCCCAGAATATGCCGCAGATTTTTGATATAGGTCCGAATGGTCGCATCGGTAGGCGGCTCGTCAAAACGCCAGATGTTGTTGACCAGCTCGTCGGAGCTGACGGTGCGGCTACGGTTGTTGTAGAGGTAGTGCAGCACGGCGGCCTCTTTCTTTTTCAGCTGGACGCTTCCCGTGCCGCTTTCGACGGTCTGTTTGCTGGGATGAAAGCTCATGCCGCCGCCCAGGCGGATCTCCGCATCACCGCCCAGGCCGAACTGCCGCGCCGTTCGGGCGATGCGCACCTCCAGCTCTTCCAGGTCGAAGGGTTTTTTGATGTAGTCGTCGGCGCCCAGGTCAAAGGCCTCTTTAAGCTCCCTTGCCCCCTGAATGGAGGTGATAAAAATGGTCGGAATCCGCACACGGTAGGCATCCAGCCGCCGCATCAGCTCCAATCCGGAGATGCCGGGGACCTGGATATCGAGCAGGAGCATGTCAAAGCCTTCGGCGGTGATGACCTCTTCGGCGCGGGAACCGTCCATGCAGACATAAACGTCATGTCCGGACTGCACGAGAAACTCTTCCATAATCTGCGACAACAACGGATCATCTTCTAGCAGTAGTATGCGCATGGCGGCACCTTTCAAGTCAATACAGTATCATTTCGAAAAAAGGCTTAAAATGATTCGATGGATACTTCCCCTGCTGGCAGCACTGTTTTTTCTGGGCTGCAGCGACGTGGCCAACACACCAAGCAGCACCATTAAAAGCTTTTTCGATGCTCAGGCCAAGGGTGACATGGTGGCGGCCAAAGGGGCTTGCGGCAAAGAGTTTTACCACGCCTGGATCGAGGCCAACCTGGATGCTGTTCAGGATGAGAGCAAGATGTTTGCGTTTGACAAAGCCCACTTTAAAACCGAGCCCGAATCCCTAAAACGGCTTGAGAGCAAGTTGGCCGAACATCTGAAAACCAAACCGGCTCGTCTACTCTACATGGTACGCGAAGCGGCTCCGGAGCCCCATGTGCGGATTGTGACCATTCAACTGGATGATGTTGTCTATTACGTAAGCCTCCGCGAAACGGAAGGGTTTTGGAAGATTATTATGATGGAAAAGGGGTTTTAAAACCCCTTTAGATGCTTAGCAGCAGGCGGACAAAAAAGAGATCGATAAACTGCAGCCCCAGAATAACAATAATAGGAGCCATATCTACCCCGGCCAGAACCGTGGGGATAAATCGGCGGATAAAGGCGTAGACCGGGTTGGTCAGGCGACCTAAGAGCTGCACGATGGGGTTGTACGGGTCCGGACGGACCCAGCTTACGAGT
>QKHD01000169.1 GCA_003250175.1 Helicobacteraceae bacterium | reverse complement strand
AATCGAAAGGTCTGGTAAAAAAGGTTTTGCAGATCTTCAAGGCGGTGTTTGTAGGTCTCAAACTCCGCCCCGATGTAACGGATGAAGTCGCGCTGCTCATAGGCCCGTTTGGCATCAAAGCCCACGTAGCTTCCGGAGAAGCGGGCATCATACGGGTCCATCTTGACCATGAAGGCGTCCACATCACCGAGCTTGTAGAGGTGCAGCAAAATCAGCAGCAGCTGGCTCTTTTCGCTGCTCTGTGGAGCGAAACGCACGCTTTTGTCATCGCCGTCGATCAGGGCCAGTCCCACTTCGCCCGGTTGCAGCTGCTCCGTCGGATCAAAGAGCGCAGGGTCGGAGACCACGCACAGATGCCCCTCATAGCGCAGGGTAAAGATACGGTTGTTGTCATCCACCTTTTCATCGGCATTGTACAGCAGCATGCCCCATTTATAGAGGGAATAGGTCAGCGACGCCAGCTCCGTGAGCATGTCAAAAAAACCCTTCTCCTCCGGACGGGCCAGCCCCGCCATGAGATAGGCTTCGAATTTATTGATAAAGAGCTGCTTTTCCCAGCCCAGAACGACCCGGGCCGTCTCAAAGTAGACAAAGCCCAGAATCTCTTCCGTTTCAGCCCGCGGGAGCGCTCGTAAAATATGATCTTTTAGCATGGCTAATGATACTCCATGCCCTCTCAAGATAGGCTGACATTTAGTCTGATATAATCTTCTTCAGAAAGTTCACCGAACGGGGGAATCATAAACACGATGGCCACACCGACAAACAACGAAAAACTCATGGAGCCGGGTGCGTTCATCGTCTCCAAAACCGATCTGAAGGGGCGGATCACCTACGGGAACCAAACCTTTATCGCCATGTCCGGCTACAGTGAAGAGGAGCTTCTGGGTGCTCCGCACAATATTCTCCGCCATCCGGATATGCCCCGCTGCGTCTTTAAACTCCTCTGGGACCGTATCCAAAACGGTGAGGAGATCTTTGCCTTCGTCAAAAATCTCTGCAAAGACGGCTCCTTCTACTGGGTCTTTACCAACGTTACCGCCTCCTATGATGACAACGGCAGCATCATCGGCTACTACTCCGTCCGCCGTCGGCCGCGCCGCGAAGCCGTAGAAACTATCGCCCCCATCTATGCCAAACTGCTTGAAGTCGAACGCAGCTCCGGAATGGAGGGTTCGACCCGCTTTTTAATCAACTACCTGGAAGAAAAAGGAATCGGCTATGACGAGCTTATCATCTCACTTCAGCAATAAGGGCTTTCTCCTCCTGCTGCTGGCCGTTTTCGGTGCGGCGGTAACAGCCTTTGTCCAGGGCAACGTCCTGCTGGGCGTTCTGCTGCTGGCCGTGATCGTCATCGCCCCGCTGCTTCCTGCCGGCGCCTCCGTGGCCAACGACCACCTGACGGAAGAGATTCGTCAGGTTACCGCAGAAGTACGGGAGGGCAAGCTCGAATCCCGCGTCACCCACATCCCTTCCGGTCACCCCCTCTCCGGAATCGCTTGGAGTATTAACCTGACCCTTGATCAGCTCGAAGCCTTTATCCGCGAGGTCAAAACCTCCATCAGTGCGGCGGGCAACGGCATCACCTACCGTAATATTTACTCCGACGGACTCAAGGGGGAGTTTAACTCCTCTTCCCGCATGATCGCCCAAGCGGTGACCGCCATTATTGAGAGTGAAAAGCAGAAATTCCGGGGCGAACTGGCCCAGGAGCTGCACGATGTGGGCGGCGGCGTAGCCGGCGGCCTGAACCGGATTGAGGACTATCTTAAAGAGAGCTCCAAGAGCATCAAGCACATCTCCGTCAACGCGGAAGAGACGGCGCAAAAATCCAACGAGAGCCTCATCAACATCCGGGGTGTCAGCACCAATCTGGGCAACCTGATCGAACACCTCGACCATACCAACACCATCATCGAATCCCTCAACGCCCGAAGCGACGAGATCGGTTCCATCGTCAACCTCATTACCGACATTGCCGATCAGACCAACCTGCTGGCTCTGAATGCCGCCATCGAAGCGGCCCGGGCCGGCGAACACGGTCGCGGCTTTGCCGTCGTGGCCGAAGAGGTCCGCAAGCTGGCGGAGCGCACCCAGAAGGCCACCGCCGAAATCGCCGTCACCATCAAGAGCCTCCAGCAAGATACCAGTGACATCATGCAAAGCTCTGATAACATCACCGACCTCTCCCGCACCTCCGCAGCGACCATCGAAGAGTTTAAAAACGCCCTGGAAGAGTTCAGCCACAAGGCCAACGAAACCGCTGCCCTCTCACAAAAGACCGACGACCAACTGGCTGTTACCCTGGTCAAACTGGAGTACACCATCTTTAAATCCACCACCTACTCCCTGGTGCTGGAAGAGGCCACCAACGACAAGCCCAAAGATGACAGCGCCTACGACCACTGCCTGGTCAACTCCTGGCTGGAGGGTGAAGAGGCCCAGCGATTCAGAGACACCCAGGCCTTTAAGCAGCTGACTGGCCCAACCAAAGAGATGCGCGATCTGGTCTTTGAAAACCTGCGCTGCATCTTCAACCACAACTGCGACAACAAAAAAGAGAACATCATCAAAAACTTCGAGCTACTGGAAGACACCAGCGAGCTGCTCTACACCCTGTTGGATCAGATGGTGGAGCAGAAATACGAGAGTATGCCTAAATAGAACGGTAGCGTTTTTTCGCCGCC
>QKHD01000212.1 GCA_003250175.1 Helicobacteraceae bacterium | reverse complement strand
GCGCGGGTCAGCAGCCCTTTGTTCTGGCTGTTGAGGCGTTCGATAATCGCCACTTCCCGCTCCGGACGGTAGATCGCCCCGCCGGTTTTGTGCTTGAACTCACCCACGGTTTTGACAATCTCCATGCGGCGGTTGAGCAGCTCCAGCAGCTGGTCGTCAATGGCGTCGATCTGTTGGCGCAGCGCGTTTAAATCCATACTCTCGTGTCCTATTGTAGATATGATTCTTCCAGGGCGACCACGTCTTCAAAGGTCTCCCGGCGGCGGATCAGACGGGCCTTGCCCTCTTCGATCGCCACCTCCGCGGCACGGCCGCGGGTGTTGTAGTTGCTTGACATGACAAAGCCGTAGGCCCCGCTGCTGTGTACCACCAGCAGGTCGTCGTGGCCGGTTTCGGGCAGCTCGATGTTTTTGGCCAGAAAGTCGCCGCTCTCGCACACCGGGCCCACGACGTCGACCGTGCTTCCGGAAGCGCCCTCTTTGCCCAGCACTTCGATCTTGTGGAAGGCGTTGTAGAGTGACGGTCGGATCAGGTCGTTCATGGCGCCGTCGACGATGACAAAGCGTTTTTTATCGCTCTGCTTTTCGTAGAGCACCTTGGTGATAAAGTGGCCGCCGTTGGCGGTGAGGAAACGCCCCGGTTCGCAGACGATGGTCACATCCAGCCCCGCCAGCGTGGAGAGAATCGCCTGGGCGTAGTCATAGGGCTCGATCAGCATCTCGTTGTTGTACTTCACACCCAGGCCGCCGCCCACGTCGAAGAACTTGATCTCGATGCCGACTTTTTCCAGGCTCCGGACCAGGTCGGCCACGATCTGGCTCGATTCGCGGATCGGTTCGAGCTGGGTCAGCTGACTGCCGATGTGAAAGTGAATGCCCACGGGGTTAAGATTGGCAGAGTTGTGGGCAAAAAGGTAGAGGCGTTTGGCCTCGTTCAGGGAGACCCCGAACTTGTTTTCTGAAAGACCGGTGGAGATGTAGGGGTGGGTCTGGGGGTCGATGTTGGGGTTGACACGCAGGCTGATGCGCGCCTCCTTGCCCAGCTCCTTGGCGATCACTTCGATGCGCTTAAGCTCCCCTTCGCTCTCCGCGTTGATGAAAAGAATATCGGCCTCAATCGCCTCACGGATTTCGTCGTCCCGCTTGCCCACACCGCTGAAGATGATCTTGTAGGGTGCGATGCCCGCTTTGAGTGCGCGGCGGACTTCGCCGATGGAGACACAATCGGCACCGCTTCCCTGGCGGCCGAAGTTCTGGATAACGGAGAGGTTGGAGTTGGCTTTGATGGCGTAGGCCAGCAGGCTTTTACGGCCTCCGAAGGCCTCTTTGAGTTTGTTGTACTGTTCGTTGAAGTAGTTGAAATCATAGACGTACAGAGGTGTTCCGTACTCGTTCGCCAAGGCGCGGTAGTCCACAGCTTTTCCCTTAAATTTTAGATCGTTTTATTAGAATTTTTTACACTAGAAAACTATAGATTTTATCCAAATCTTTCTTTCGTATTTATGAGAAACGGCGGTACATATAGAGGGAGAGAAGGAGCAAAAGCCCGAAGGGAAGCCCCAGCCCCAGCCAGGCATTGACCACCCCGTTTTGGGCCAGCGTGGCCATGGCAAAAAGAAAGCCCCAGAGCACCAGCGTGGTAAAAATCGCTCCGGAGGAGAAGAGTGCCACGTTGAAAAAACGGCTCGAAATAGGGACGAAGAAGAAGATCATCACTACCAAAATGGGGGCGATCAGCGGCAACAGCACCGTCGCCATGGCGGCACTGAAAATCCGGTCGATATTGACCTCCTGGCGGCTGAGGATCATGATTGCCTCATAGGCGTCGATCAGGGAGTAGTTGGTGTTGCCCTCGTAGACCTTGTCCAGGATCGAGGGTTCGAACCCTTCCAGCACATCGTAGGTGTCGAAATGAACGGTCTTAAGGCCGTTATCCTGAATCCCCGTCACCTCCGGCTTGGTGATGATCTCCCCTTCGCTCAGGCGCCATTTGTTGTCTGTAAAGGAGGCGCTTTCGCTGGTAATGACCCGCTCCAGCCCCTTTGGCCCGACTTCAAAAATCCGGATGCCCACGGCGGTTTTCTGGATGGGGAAGAGGCGCTCCATGTAGATGTAATTTTTATCGTAAGTCACGAAAATATCCTCCGTGACGGAGACAAAATAGCGGTCCTCTTTGATGGAGTCTGCCCGCTGCTCAAAATAGGCAAACGGGGTGAGAAAGAGCCCGATATAGAGCACCGTGAGCGCCGAAGCGAGGTAGATAAAGGGGCGGATTACCTCCCGCTTGCTGACTCCCAGGGCGTAGATGATGACCAGCTCGTTAGCCCGAATAAGGTGGATTTTGGAGGCCACCATGGCAAAGATAAGCGAAAGCGGCAGGGTGATCTTCATGGCTACGCCAAAGACGTAGATGGCATACAACAGGCGGAGGTTGGCGGAATCGGGCAGCTTGGGGGCGGTTTCGATGTAGTCCACCCCCACATAAAAGATCTGCAGTGCGGCAAAAATGATAAAAATGTACCGACCGTACATCTTGAATAGGTAGCTGCTCAGCATGCTCTCATAACGCCCTGTTGCTTTGGTTTGGGCGCATTATAACGCAAGTTCTTTTTGGGAGAAGCGGGAGCCGACCTTCTCCATCGTTTCGTTCTCCAGGGCGTCCACGGCGCGGGCCGCCTTCATGATCCAATCGGGAAGCTTGGTTGCTTCGGCTTCGGTAAAATCCCCCAATACGTAATCGGCCACCATGCTCTTGTGCTCGGGCTTGCCGATCCCCATCCGGACGCGGATGTACTCGCTGCCTAAGAGGGCGTCGATGGATTTCAGGCCGTTATGCCCACCATGGCCACCGCCCCGTTTAAAACGCAGCGCCCCAAAGGGCAGGTCCAGATCGTCGTGAATGACAATCAGCTCGTCGCATTTATAAAACTGTTTGACGGCCAAAACGCTTTTGCCGCTGAGATTCATGTAGGTGGTCGGTTTGAGGTAGATGGTGTCGGAGGTTTTAAAGACGTCGCCGAAAAAGGCGGCTTTGGATACAGAGGAGGCTTTGTGGTGCGACGCCAGGGCGTCGATCACCATAAAGCCGATGTTGTGACGGTTCTTTTCGTAGGCAGCGCCGGGGTTGCCCAGCCCTACGACCAGTGTCATTACTTCGCTTTGATGCAGCTCAGAACGGCTACGCGACCTTCGGTCACGATTTTTACGCCCTTTGGTGCTTCGAGGTCGCGAACGAGGATGTTGTCGCCAACGTCCAGTTTGCTAACGTCGAGGTCAAACGCGTTAGGCAGATCAGCCGGAGTACATTTGACTTTGATTCGTCGAACGTTGGTGATCAGAACCCCTTTGTTTTTAAGACCCACAGGTGTACCGACGGATTTGATCGGAATCATGAAGGTTGCTTCTTTTTTCTTGTCACTCAGGTCACGAAGATCGACGTGTGTCAGATCGGAGTTGACCGGGTGTTTTTGGTACTCTTGAATGATAACGGGCAGTTTTTTATCACCGACCTTTACTTCGAAGGATAGGGTACCTTTATTTCTAACATACTTGATGAATTCGTTCTTTTTGAACGCGGCATTGATATTGCCGGCTTCACCGCCGTAGATGTTAGCAATTAGATAACCATCCCGTTTCAGCTGCTTTGTTGCCTGTTTTTCGGTACTCTCTCTAATGATGCCTTCTAGCATAACGCTTCCTTATGGGTAGTTTTGAAACCGCGATTATAGCGGGTTTTCATTAAAATCTTATAAAAAACCCGGGCTATTTTTTCAGGCCGATGATCCCCTCCTGGGGGGCTTTGGCCGCCGTACCGGCATGGACGGAGCCGACACCATGGATTTTAAGCTTGAGGTTGTCGGGGCTGGTGGCATTGGCCAGGGCGTCCTCTTCGCTGATCGCTCCGGAGGTGTGCAAATCCAGCAACGACTGGTCAAAGGTCTGGGTTCCGTAGATCTCCTTGCCGTCTTCGAGGGCCATCTTGATCTCGTCGTCGCGGTTTTTGCGGATCAGGTCGGCGATGCGCTCGGTCCGCACCAGCACCTCCAACGCCGCCCGGCGCTTGCCGTCCACCGTTTTCACCAGGCGCTGGGAGACGACGCCCTGCAAGACCGAGGCCAGGGTCAGCCGGATGCGGTTCTGCTCATTCACCGGAAACATCCCGATGATGCGGTTGATGGTCTCCGTCGTGTCGGTGGTGTGGAGCGTGCCCAAGACCAGGTGGCCGGTCTCCGCCGCGTGCAGGGCGATCTCCATGCTCTGGATATCCCGCATCTCCCCGATCAAAATGACGTCCGGATCTTCCCGCAGCGCCCCCTTGAGCGCGGAGGTGAAATCCATCGCGTCTTCGCCGATGCTGCGCTGGTTGACGATGCTCTGCTTATCCTGGTGGATAAATTCGATGGGGTCTTCGATGGTGATGATGTGCTTACTGGCCGTCTCGTTGATTTCGTTAATGATGGAGGCCAGGGTGGTCGATTTTCCGCTTCCCGTGGCACCCGTCACCAGGATAATCCCCCGGTGCGTCGCCGCCAGTTTGTTCATCACCGGCGGCATATCCAGGTCTTTAAAACTGGAGATGCGTGTCGGAATCACACGAAAGACCGCCGAAACCCCGTCTTTTTGGAAAAACATGTTGCCCCGGAAACGGTAGTCGTCATTGAGAAAAAAGGTCAGGTCGGCCTGTTTCTCCTCCACCAGCTCGTTAAATCGCCCCCGGAGCATCTCCTTGGCCAGGGTGATCATTTCCCGTTTTTTAAAGACCTCGTCGGAGAGGGTGATGATGTCGCCGCGGACTCGGGCCTTGATCTTGCCTTCGGCTTTGAGGTGCAGGTCGCTGCCGCCCAGATCAATCAGTTTCCGGAGGTAGCTCCGGAGCCGGTCCGTAAATTCAAAGGTTAACTCTTCAACGTTGACGCTCATCGCCACTCCTGCTTAGTTGGTTTATTCGAGAGACTTGAGGATCTCTTTAAAGGCATCCTTGAATTGCAGCAGGCCGTCTTCGAGCAGTTCGTCGCAGACACCCTGGAAGTTGATACCGCGGTCGTTCAGCAGGCCGAAAAAGCCGTCGATTTTGCCGTCTTCACGGGGCAGTGCCGGAGCGGTTTCGCCGTTGGCGACGAAGGCGTCGATCGTATCGATGGGGGCGGTGTTGACCGCGTGGGCTCCGATGAGTTCATCCACATAGTAGCTGGGAGTATAGCGCGGGTCCTTGGTGCCCGTGCTGGCAAAAAGGGTTTTTAGCTCCGGAATCTGCTCCCGTTCGATCATGTTGTAGATTTTGGAGGCGTTAAGCACACCCGCCATCCCCTTGAGATCATCGGGAAGCATCCCGTCCAATATACGGTCAAAGCGGCTGACAAAGACGCTGACGACCATTTTCGTGCCTTTAGGGGCGTTGGCCGCTTTAAAGGCCTGTACCACTTTTTTTGCCTGGGCGAAAGAGAAGATCAGGGTTGCGTTAACGTGGATCCCCTTGGAGAGCAGGGTGCGCATCGCTTCGTACCCTGCGTTGGTGGCGGGTACCTTGATCATGACATTTTGTCGTCCGATGCGTTCAAACAGGCCCATCCCCTCTTCGATGGTTGCCGCGGTATCGTCACAGAAAAAGGGGTCGACCTCGATGCTGACAAAGCCGTCGTCGCCTTTGTCGTAAAGGGGCTTGAGCTTGTCCGCCGCCAGCTGGATGTCGCTGATGGCAAGAGCTTCGTAGAGGGCTTTTCCGGAGAGGCCCAGCTCTTTTTTCTGCGCATCGTACGCCGCGGAGGTCAAAAAGGCATTTTTGAAGATCGCCGGATTGGAGGTCGCGCCGTTGATGGTGCCCTTGGCGATCAGGTCGTCAAACTTGGTATTGAGAAAATCTCTTTCTATAAAATCAGCCCAGAGGGAGAATTGGATGGAATCAAAATACATGGTCGTTGCCTTGTTAAAAATTGGGTTTATTGGACTTTGTTACCCCAGCCCAGTTTTTCGCTGATAACGGCGAAAAAGTTCCGGTCGGCGTGGTGGACCATCTTGGCTCCGGACTGGGACATGGAGATACGCACTTCGTCGTGGGAATTTAGCGTAAAGCTGTCCTGCCCGTCAAGCAGCGCCATGCAGTCGTCGTCGTCCACGGAAAGCCGGATGTCGAAGTTGACCGGCAGCACCAGCGGGCGCTGGGTCAGGGAGTGGGGACAGATCGGGGTGAAGATAAAGTTCTTCGCATAGGGAAAGACGATGGGGCCGCCCGCGGAGAGGTTGTAGCCCGTCGCCCCCGTGGGGGTGGAGATAATCAGCCCGTCGCCGTAATATTTGTTGACCAGCACGCCGTCGATATAGAGCCGGATATGGACCATCTTCGCCTTTTTATGGCGGATGACGAGGTCGTTGATGACGCGGAACTCACCCTTGTATCCGGAGAGCATCGCCTCGATGTCCATCACCATCCGCAGGTCAATGCGGTAATCGCCCCGAAAAATGCTCTCGATGGCATCGTTGATCTCGTCGGCGCGGTAGTCGGTGAGAAAGCCCAGCTTGCCCATATTGACACCCAGAATAGGGATCTGGTAGTCGATGCTTCTGCGTGTGGCGGAGATCAGCGTTCCGTCTCCCCCGATAGAGATCAGGATGTCGCTGCGCTTGCACATCTCGTAGAAGTCCACACCGCTCGTCCCGATCATTTTGGCCGAACGTTTGTCCAGCAATGTGGTGATCTTTTTGGAGTCGAGAAAGGCTTTGAATTTGAGGAAATAATCTTTTAACTGCGGGGAGTCGGGGCGGAGCACCACCCCCACGGTTTCAAGACGCTCGATTTTTTCGTTACTGTTCATCTGCATGGGCTGGATTTTACCATTAAGGAAGTTAAAATAGGTTAGAATCCGCGAAAACTTTTTGGTGAAGTTTCCCTGCCGCTTCCGGAGGAAACTTTCAAGCCGTGTTAAGGACGGAATATTGAGAACCCATTACTGTACAGAGCTAAGCAAAGAGCACATCGGCCAGCAGGTCACCGTGGCGGGATGGACCAACAACCACCGCGACCACGGGGGCGTAATCTTCATCGACCTGCGCGATAAGAGCGGCCTGCTGCAGGTCGTCTGCGATCCGACGGAAAACAGCGAGGTACACCAGGTCGCGACCTCCGTGCGCGACGAGTTTGTCCTCATCGTCAAGGGCACCATCCGTGCCCGCGGTCAGGGTCTGGAAAACCCCAAGCTGGCCACCGGCGCCATCGAACTGGTCGCCCAGGAGATCATCATCGAAAACAAGAGCGAAACCACGCCCTTTGTCATCGGTGACAGCACCGTCCACGAAGACCTGCGCCTCAAATACCGCTACCTCGACCTCCGGACCGAAAAGAGCTTTAACATCTTCAAGCTCCGCTCCAAGGTAAACGTAGCCCTGCGCAACAACCTCGACAAACAGGGCTTTTTGGATGTGGAAACCCCCATCATCACCAAGCCGACCCCTGAAGGTGCCCGCGACTACCTCGTCCCCAGCCGTGTCCACCCCGGAGAGTTCTACGCCCTGCCCCAGTCTCCCCAGCTTTTCAAACAGCTGCTGATGGTCTCCGGATTTGACCGCTACTTCCAGGTGGCGCGCTGCTTCCGTGACGAAGACCTCCGGAGCGACCGCCAGCCCGAATTTACCCAGGTGGATTTGGAGATGAGCTTCTGTAATCAGGAAGATGTCATCGGCGTGGTGGAAAATATGCTGATCGATGCGTTTAAAGCGGCCGACATTGACGTCAAGCCTCCTTTTAACCGCATGAAGTACTCCGTTGCCATGGAAAACTACGGCTCCGACAAACCCGACATGCGCTACGACCTGGCCATGGTGGAAGTTGCCGATATTTTTGCCAAGAGCAGCAACGAGGTCTTCGCCTCCATCGCCTCCAAGCCCCACATCAACCGGGTCAAAGCCCTGCGCGTTCCGGGAGCCGACAAGGTCTTTACCCGCAAAACCCTCAAAGAGCTCGAGGACTTCGTCCGCAAGTTCGGCGCGGGCGGTCTGGGCTACTTCCAGGTTCGTGAAGAAGAGGGCGGTCTGAAAGGGCCCCTGGTCAAATTCTTCGACGAAAAAGACCTCAAAGAGCTGAGCACCCGATGCGGCCTGGAAGACGGCGATATCGTCTTCTTCGGCGCCGGCCCCAAACAGACCGTATGGGACTACATGGGTCGCCTCCGGATCGAAGTGGCCAACCGCATGAACCTCATCGACGAAAACAAATACGAGTTCCTCTGGGTCGTGGACTTCCCGATGTTTGAAGTGGACGAAGGCAAGGTCAAGGCGATTCACCACCCCTTCACCATGCCCAAAGATCTCGACAAAGAGAACATCGAAGAGGTCGAATCCATCGCCTACGACATCGTCCTTAACGGCTACGAGCTGGGCGGCGGAAGTATCCGTATCCACAAACAGGATATCCAGCAGGAGGTCTTCAAACTCCTCGGCATCAACGAAGAGGAGCAGAAGGAGAAGTTCGGCTTCCTCCTCGACGCCCTCAAGTTCGGCGCTCCGCCCCACGGCGGCTTCGCCCTGGGCCTTGACCGCCTGATCATGCTCATGACCAAGTCCAAGAGCATCCGTGACGTTATCGCCTTCCCCAAAACGCAGAAGGCGCAATGTCTCATGACCGCCGCACCGGGCGACGCCGATCCGGAGCAGCTAAAAGAACTGGGCCTGCGCATCCGCGCCACGTCCGGACAAGCTTAATTTTACAAGGAGAACACCATGTCTAAAAAACTATTTCTTATCATCGGTGCACCGGGCAGCGGTAAAACCACCGACGCCCAGCTGATCGCCGAGCGCCACGCCGATTCCATCACCCACTACTCTACCGGTGATATGTTCCGTGCGGAAGTTGCCAGCGGCAGCGAACGCGGCAAAGAGATCGAATCCTATATTTCCAAAGGGAACCTGGTACCGATCGCCATCGTCATCGAAACCATTGTCGGTGCGATCAAAAAAGCTCCGACCGATGTGGTGATCATCGACGGTTACCCACGCAGCGACGAACAGATGGTTGAACTGGATAAATACCTGGCCAACGAATCCGGTGTGAAACTGGTTAACGTCATCGAAGTCGTGGTGAGCGAAGAAGTGGCCCGTGACCGTGTTCTCGGCCGTGCCCGCGGTGCCGACGACAACGCCGAAGTCTTCAACAACCGTATGAAGGTCTACACCGAGCCACTCGCCGGTATCCAGAGCTTCTATACCCAAAAAGGCCTCCTGCACAAAATCAACGGCGAACGCGGTATCGAAGAGATCGTCAACGACATGGACGCCTTCATCCAGTCCCAAATCAAATAAGGAACGTTTTATGGATATCTCCAAAATCACTCCCGGGGAAAACCCCGGAAAAGTCAACGTCATCATCGAAGTGCCCCTGGGCTCCAGCGTCAAATACGAAGTCGACAAAGATAGCGGGATCGTTGAAGTTGACCGCATGATGTACTCCGCGATGCACTATCCGGCTAACTACGGTTTTGTTCCTAACACTCTCTCCGACGACGGTGACCCCGCGGACGTTCTGGTCATCACCGATGCGGTTCTTGCCCCCGGCTGTATGATCAAAACCAAGCTGATCGGTGTTCTGATCATGGAAGACGAAAGCGGCGTTGACGAAAAACTCATCGGTGTACCCGTTGCCAAGCTGGACCCTCTGATGGCCAACATCAACACCCTGGACGATCTGCCCGATCACCTGCTTAAAAAGATCAAAAACTTCTTCGAAACCTACAAAATGCTTGAACCAAACAAATGGGTAAAAGTAAAAGATTTCCAAGGACCTGCAGAAGCGGAAAAAATCCTCGAATCTGCGATCAAAAACTACAAATAATTCCCAGCCTCCGGAGTTTCCGGAGGTTTTTACCTCATCAATATAGTGTTATCCATATAACTAAACCACCCAAAATGATCCAGAACATCAATCCAAAAAACGTCACCAACTCTGCATCAATGTATTTAGTTGTCCCAACCTTGTAGAAAAGTTTGTCCTTGGTTTTTTTGGAACGTTTTTGATAGTTATCCACTTTTAGATATGGAGCAAAAACCTTTACAAGTTTCACACCAGTTCCGTAACACAAAATCTCCAACAAAACTCTCAAGATAAATTCAAAGATACTTTCGACGACGTTCAAAGTTATTCCCTGTTTTTACAAATTGAACTAGAATACTATACTTTCTATTTACTCTTCGTTTAATCCCACTCCATATAATCATTTCATCACATCAAAA
>QKHD01000101.1 GCA_003250175.1 Helicobacteraceae bacterium | reverse complement strand
CAACACCCGTAATGCCATAGAAAAACTCCTTGTTATCGTCGTTAAACGTGTCCTTCCGGACAAACCTCAATGAATAACGACCGATTTGATCTCCGTAAACTCCTCGATGGCGAAGCGGGCACCTTCGCGGCCGACGCCGCTGAGCTTCACCCCGCCATAGGGCTGGATATCGTAGCGAACGGTGGGGACATCGTTGATCACCACGCCGCCTGCTTCGCATTCGTCGATGGCCCGCCGCACCAGGGCGAGGTTATTGGAAAAAAGGGAAAACTGCAGGCCGTAGGGCGAGGCGTTCATCTTCTCGATCGCCTCGTCAAAGCCCGACACCTTCACCAAAGAGACGATGGGGGCGAAGACCTCTTCGCACACCACCGCCATCTCGTCGGTCACATCGGCCAAAACCGCCGGGCTGACGATGCAGCCGTCGCGCTTTCCGCCGCTGATCAGCCGCGCTCCGGAGGCCACGGCACCGGCGATCCACCCTTCGGCCCGGATCGCCGCCGTTTCGTTGATGAGCGCGGACATAAAGACCCCATCATCATAACATGAACCCACCTTGAGTTTCCCCGTCTCCTCGGCCATGGCCGTAGCGAATTCGTCATAGACCGCCGCGTCGACATAGATACGCTGCAAGGAGATGCAGACCTGCCCGGAGTTGGCAAAGGCCCCAAAGGCACACCGCTTGGCGGCGTGCTGCAGATCGGCGCTTTTTTCCACAAAGGTCGCCGCATTGCCGCCCAGCTCCAGCGCCACCTTTTTAATGCCGGCGTTTTTCATGATAATCTCTCCCACGGGAACCGACCCGGTAAAGCTGATCACCCGGGGAATCTCGCTGGTCACCAGCGCACTCCCCACCTCGGCGTCGCCATAGACCACGCTCAGGGCATCGGGCACCGCATGGGGGCTTTCGATAAAAAATTTAGCCAGGGTGTAGGCGGTATAGGGGGCCTCCGGAGTCGGTTTGAGCACCACGGCGTTGCCTGCGGCCAGGGCCGGTGCCAGCTTGTGCGCCACCAGATTCAGGGGGAAGTTAAAGGGGGTGATCGCCGCCACGACCCCCACCGGTTCGCGTAGGAAAAAGGCATGGGCCTTGCGGCCGCTGGGCATGGCGTCGGTGTTGATGGTCTCGCCGACGGTGGTCATAATGGTGGCTGCGGTAATCCGGAGGGTTTCGATGCAGCGGTCGACTTCCACACGGGCGAAGGCAATGGGTTTGGCCGTCTCTTTGGTAAGGTTTTGCGCCACACTCTCCCGCTCCGTCTCCAGGCGTTTGGCCACATCTTCCAGCCACAAAATCCGCTGCGAAAGGAGCGAAGCCTTGGCCGCTTTTTTGGCTCTTTGCGCGATCCGGAGCGCCTCATGGGCATCCGCGGCCAGACAGTGCGGATACTCCGATGCGGGGGAGCCGTCGTAGGGGTTGCTCACGCGGTGATACTCCTGGCCGTCCGCGGCTCGGCTGCCGAAAAAAATCCGGGCTCGGTTCATGGCATTTCCTTAGCAATTTTTTCGCTTATGGTAACAGAGCGAACCGAAACATCCACAGCATGTAAGCACTATTTGAAAGATTTTTTCTGCACTTTGTTGCGTTTGGTAATGGCAGATGCCCATTCTTTTATCTATTTGTGTGCTATAGTTGCTTAGCTATTTTTTTTAATAATTTCGTCAGTAATTGAGGCTGCAACCGATATGAAACCTACTCTATCCAAACTGCTCTGCTCCCTTCTTGCTCTCCAGTGTGCCGCCGGCTCCGCCCTTATGGCCATGGATGAGTTCGAACAGACCTTCATGGAGGGTCTGGAAGAGGTCAGCGACATTGCAACCAAAACCCGTCTGAATATCGACGAAATGCCCTCTTTCGTCACCATTCTCTACAGTGAAACCCTGGCCGAACATGCCGTTGATACGGTCTTTGAAGCCCTCGCCATGGTTCCCGGAATCGAGCTCTCCATGGAGGGGACCGGCGCCTATCAGGTGGTCCTGCGAGGGGTCAAAGAGAAGGGCAAGATCAAGCTTCTGATTAACGGCATCCCCATGAACAACGCCTTCCGCGGCTCCATGTACTACTTTCTCGACATGCCCGTGGAGATTGTGGACCGCATCGAAGTGATCCGCGGGCCGGGCTCCGTACTCTACGGCAGTAACGCCATCAACGGGGTCATCAACATTGTGACCAAAAACCACAACGGTAAAGAGCACTCCCAGCTGCACCTCTCCACGGCGACCCACCAGCCGGGTAAGGGAGCCCTTATCTACACCAAAAGTATGGAGAGCCTGCTGGTCTCCCTTAATGCCTACTACCAGACCGGCGACGCCTCCATTGCCACCGGTCCGGATCGTAGCGGCAATGATGTCTCGACCCATGAAGATTTCAGGGATTTCGGGGCCGGACTCTACATCAAGTCGGAAAACTGGAGCTTTTCCAGCGGCTACAAGGACTCCGTCAAACAGCCCCCCTACGGTATGGGCTACTTTGTGGACACCACCAATCCGGATGACGGCAACTACTACCGCTCCTTCACCAATGAGTTGACACACATTGCCCTCATCGGCCAAAGCGAACTGACTACCAAAGTCGGATTTCACACCTTCGAGCAGGGGAGCAACTCCCTCTTTGCTCCGGAGAGCGCCCTGCCCTATGCCATTTTCACGCCCGGAAACGGCGATGTCATCTACCAGTTCGACTATACCGAGCTGAGCAGCT
>QKHD01000216.1 GCA_003250175.1 Helicobacteraceae bacterium | reverse complement strand
ATCTCGGTGCTGACGCTCTTTTTAATGCGCTGCAGCTCTCTAAACTCCATCGGTGTTACGAGGGTGATCGCCACCCCTTTTTTCCCGGCACGACCGGTTCGGCCGATACGGTGCACGTAGCTCTCCGCATCGAAGGGAATGTGGTAGTTGAAGACGTGGGTAACGTCGCTGACGTCCAGACCGCGTGCCGCAACGTCGGTAGCGATCAGAATATCGATCTTGCCGGCGCGAAAGCTTTTAATGACTTCTTCGCGCTGGTTTTGTTCCATATCGCCGTGCAGACCCTTGGCCAGGTAGCCGTGGGAGATGAGGGTTGTGGCCAGACGGTCAACCTCTTTTTTCATACGGCAGAAGATGATGGTCTTTTTCGCATCCTGGGAGTCGATCAGACGCACCGTCGCATCGTCGCGCTCGTACTCTTCGATGACGTAGTACTGCTGATCGATATCTTTATTGGTGGTCTCTTTTTGAGTAATGGTAATAAACTCGGGGTTTTTCAGGATGTTGCGTGCCAGACGCTTGATCGCTTCGGGCATGGTTGCGGAGAAGAGCAGGGTCTGGCGCTCTTCCGGCAGGTAGGTGAAGATTTCCTGGATATCGTCCAAAAAGCCCATGTCGAGCATTTCGTCCGCTTCATCCAGAACAACGTGGGAGGGGTTGAAGTTGCGCAGGCGTCCGGATTTGAGCAGGTCAAGCAGACGTCCGGGCGTGGCGACCACGACCTGGGCACCACGACCGACCAGATCAACCTGGCGGCCGGCACTCATACCGCCGTAGACGGTGACGGTTCGGACATTGGCTTTGCTCCCCAGACGGTACAGCTCGTCGCTGACCTGCGTGGCCAGTTCGCGTGTGGGGGCGATAACCAGCAGGGCCACCCCGCGGTCCATGTCCATCATACTCATGCTTGGGATCCCGAAAGCAGCGGTTTTACCCGTACCCGTGTGGGCCTGGGCAACGATGTCACGTCCGGAAAGGACCGCCGGGATAGCCTGGGCCTGAATGGGGCTGGGCACTTTAAATCCGGCAGCGGCGATACCCTGTTGAATCTCTTCGCGCAGGTCGAACTGGTCGAAGGTCAGGGTGTTTTCGGGCGTGTTGGTTGTTTCGTTAGTCATATGTTGTAACTCTTTATGTTGAATAATTTTGCTCGGGATCTGGATTATAAATTTACCTGAATGACGTGCCTCAGCACTGATGAATGGCGATACATGTATGTATGCGAATATGCAGAATCTACATGCAAAAAATCCGGTTGGGAATGCACCGCACACGGCAGCTGCGGCGGTTTCCGGAGGGCGCACAAGCTTGCCTTGATCTCGGGAAAACACTTTACTGAAGCAGTTTGCTATTATAATGCGAACCTAAACAATGGCTTTATTATACCACAAAACAGGTTGATTTCATGGGACGTCTTTTTTTTCTCGTCATAATGCTGTTTTCGATGCCCCTTTTGGCGATGGATTCCGACGACGCTTTACCGGAAAAAGACGACGATACGACCTTTAGCCTTGTCACCCACAAACAGAACTTTATCATCCTCTACGGCTACGATTTTAAAGAGCAGCCCGACGGCCGCGACCCCGAAGAGGTCAACTTTCAGATCAGTCTCAAAAAGAAGATTCTTAACAAAATCGACCACCTTAACGTGCAGCTCTACTTCGGCTACACCCAGAAATCCTTCTGGCAGATCTACAACCACTCCAACTCCCGGCCCTTCCGCGAGACCAACTACAATCCGGAGCTCTACTTTAATATCGACCTCGTTCCGGAGCTTCGTCAATATGGCCTGACCAATGTCTATGCGGGGTACGAGCACGAATCCAACGGCCGCGACCTCCCCGCTTCCCGCAGCTGGGACCGTTTTTACGCCCAGCTCTTTTTTAAATACGACAACTGGAGCGGATCATTAAAAGGGTGGAAACGGATTCCGGAGCCGGACAAAACCGACCCGACCGATGTGGATGGCGATGACAATCCGGAGATTGTGAAGATTTACGGCAGCGGCGAACTGCGGGTCGATTACGACTACTACGCCCACCGCTTCGGCTTTTTCGGACGGAAAAACGCCGTCGGGCTGGATGTTTCGATCCCCTTCGGGCGCAAGGCCTATGTTTTTGTCCGCTACTTCAGCGGGTTTGGCGAGAGCCTCATCGACTACGACCGCCATGTCAACCGGCTGGGCGTGGGGATTCAGTTAAGCCGTTAGGGCCTGATTCAGCGCCTTGAAAAACGCCTGCAGGGCTTCGCGCTTGTGGGCTATATTGTAAACGAGCGGGCTGGGGTGAAACGACTTGCCCAGGATCAGCGAAAAGCCGAAAGCGCTCTTTACCTCTAAATAACTGTGCTCTTCCATACCCTTTAACGCCCGGGTCAGCTCCGGAGCATCGAGCTTCATAAAAGCCTTGTAGGCGCTCCCACCCAAAATCAGGATCATTCTAGGCTGCACGATGGCCAGCTCTTCCAAAAGCAGCTTGGCACCCAAGGCCAGCTCCTCTTTGCCCGGCGTGCGGTTTTTAACCCCTTTGCTTCCCGCTTCGAAGGTGCGGAAAGGAAAGGCGTTGGTAATCAGTACGTCATTAGGGCGGTCGAGGCCCGCCATCACGATCAGCTTGGCCAGGTTGGCGCCGGCGGGGCCGACAAAGGGGGCGCCCTCCTCCACCTCGCGGCCTCCGGGGGCCTCGCCGATGATTAGAACAGGCCGATCAGTT